>NZ_JBJGYN010000022.1:0-79453 GCF_054050015.1 Geodermatophilus sp. SYSU D01176
GGGCGGGGACCTCGGGTCCCCGCCCGCTCCACGTCCCCGACGGACCCGTCGACACGTCGCGCACAGGAGGATCCGGAGATGTCCACGAACACCGAGCCACCGGCGGACCGCGGCGGCAGGGACGACGACCTCCACCGCCTGTCGATGACGATCCTGATGACGCCCGACATGTCGAACTTCGCGGGCAACGTCCACGGCGGCCTGCTCCTGAAGTACCTGGACCAGGTCGCCTACACCTGCGCGACCCGCTGGTCGCGGACCTACGCCGTCACGCTCTCGGTGGACCAGGTAGTCTTCCGGGAACCGGTCCACGTGGGCGAGCTGGTGACCTTCCAGGCCAGCGTGAACCGCACCGGACGCACCTCCATGGAGATCGGCGTCCGGGTGACGACCGAGGACCTGGTCAGCCAGGTCGTCCGGCACACCAACAGCTGCTACTTCACGATGGTCGCGATCGGGCCCGACGGGCGTCCCGTGGAGGTGCCCCCGTGGCAGCCCCGGACCCCCGAGGAGCACCGGCGCCACGACGCGGCCGGCCGCCGCCGGGAGCTGCGCCGGGAGATCGAGCGGGTGACCACGGAGATCCGTGCGGGGAAAGCGCGCTGACGGGCACGCCTCCGGCGGACGCGGCACGACCGGGTGGCGCCGCCCACGGCGACGGGGTCCGTACCATCCACCGGTCGCACGATCGGGAGGTGGAGGGTGAGCTGTGAGAACTGCGCCGGCGCCTCCCAGGGCGGGATCCGCGTGCTCCTCGTCGACGACCACCCGCTGGTGCGCAGGGCCCTGGCCGACGCGCTGTCCGACGAGGACGACCTCACCGTCGTCGGCGAGTGCGACGACGGATCGCAGGCAGTGGAGGCCGCGGCGCGGCTGGCACCCGACGTCGTCTTCATGGACGTCTCCATGGCCGGGATGGACGGGCTGGCGGCCACCGCGGCGCTGCGTGCCGCGCACTCCGAGGCCCGGGTGATCCTGCTGACCGGCGAGGGCCCGGAGCTCCGGACCGAGGCCGAGGCCGTCGGAGCGCGAGCCCTGGTGCCGAAGGGCGCCCGTCTCGGTCCGCTGCTGCGGTGCCTGCGCACGGTCGCCGCCGGCGGCGCGGGCTGCCCGTTCTGCCTCTGACAGCGGTGTGCTGATTCGGTTGACGGTTCGTGCCGTCACAGCGGCGAGATCGGCGGTCTCGCACGGTTCCGGCCTCGAAGCGCGCGAGATCGCCGATCTCGCCAGTTGGCTCCCCCGACCAACCCGGGAACCGCGCGGCCGCTGCCGGGCGGGCTCAGGGCCCCGCGCGGTCGATCAGCCGGGAGAGCACCACCTCGCTGCGGGTCTGGTGGACGTTGGGCTGCTGCCGGAGCCGCTCGATGGCCTCCTCCAGGTGCGGGATGTCGGCGGCCAGGATGTGCACCAGCGCGTCCGCGGAGCCGGTGACGCTCCACGCGCCGACGATCTCGGGGACCTTCTCCAGGCTGCGGCGCAGCTCCAGCGGGGACGGCGTCCCCTCCCAGTAGACCTCCACGTAGGCCTCGGTCGTCCAGCCGAGGACCTCCGGGTCGACCAGCGCGGTGAACCCGCGGATCACCCCCTCGGCGAGCAGTCGGTCCACGCGGCGCTTGACCGCCGGCGCGGACAGGCCCACCTCGTCGCCGATGACGGCGTAGGTGGCGCGGGCGTCGCGGGTCAGGCAGCCGATGATCTGCCGGTCGAGCGGGTCCAGGCGGTCCGCGGTCCTCTGCAACACATCGGTCACCGTAGCGGTGAAGACGCAACGGATCGGCGTCCAGGACGCAACGGAGGCGCATTGATCGCGACATGCGACGTTCCTAGCCTCGACGGTGCACGGGCGCCGGCCGGTCCCGCCGCGGACCCGGCCGGCCCGCGCGCGGTCCGCCGTCCGAGCCCAGGGAGGGTCCCCATGGTCGCGCTGCAGCACACCGACAACCGGTTGTCCTCGAGCGAGCACGCCGCACTCACCGGGTCGGTGACGGCGCCGAACTACGCGCCCCTGCCGGTGGTCGTGGCCGAGGCGCGCGGCGCGTGGGTCACCGACGTCGACGGCCGTCGCTACCTCGACTGCCTCGCCGGGTACTCGGCGCTCAACTTCGGCCACGGGCACCCGGTCCTGCTCCGGGCGGCCCACGAGCAGCTGGAGCGGGTGACGCTCACCAGCCGCGCCTTCCACAACGACCGCCTCGGGCCCTTCGCCCGGGACCTGGCCGCCCTCGCCGGGATGGACCTGGTGCTCCCGATGAACACCGGGGCCGAGGCGGTGGAGACCGGCATCAAGGTCGCCCGCCGCTGGGGCTACCGGGTCAAGGGCGTACCCACCGACCGGGCGCAGGTCGTCGTCGCGGCGGGCAACTTCCACGGCCGCACCACCACGATCGTCAGCTTCTCCACCGACGACTCCGCGCGCGACGGCTTCGGCCCGTTCACCCCGGGCTTCACCGTCGTCCCGTACGGCGACGCCGACGCGCTGCGGGCGGCGCTCACGCCCGAGACGGTCGCGGTGCTGCTCGAGCCGGTGCAGGGCGAGGCCGGCGTCGTCGTGCCGCCGCCGGGCTACCTCGCCGCGGTGCGGCAGGCGTGCACCGACGCCGGCGTGCTGTTCATCGCCGACGAGGTGCAGTCCGGGCTGGGTCGGACGGGGGCCACCTTCGCCTGCGAGCTGGAGGGCGTCGTCCCGGACGTGTACCTGCTGGGCAAGGCCCTCGGCGGCGGCATCGTGCCGGTGTCGGCGGTGGTGTCC
This sequence comes from Geodermatophilus sp. SYSU D01176, assembly GCF_054050015.1. NCBI lineage: Bacteria > Bacillati > Actinomycetota > Actinomycetes > Geodermatophilales > Geodermatophilaceae > Geodermatophilus > Geodermatophilus sp. SYSU D01176. The sequence continues at coordinate 2,750 of NZ_JBJGYN010000022.1, forward strand.
ACCCGCGAGGTCCTCGGCGTCCTCACGCCGGGCAGCCACGGGTCGACGTTCGGCGGCAACCCCCTGGCGGCGGCGGTCGGGCACGCCGTGGTGGGCCTGCTGGAGACCGGCGAGTACCAGGAGCGGGCGGCCGCGTTGGGCGTGCAGCTGCGGAACCGGCTCGAGGGCCTGGTCGGGCACGGGGTGACGGCGGTGCGCACCCGGGGGCTGTGGGCCGGGATCGACGTCGACCCCGCCCTGATGACCGGGCGCGCCGCCTGCGAGCGGCTGGCCGAGCGCGGGGTCCTGGTCAAGGACGCGCACGGGCAGACCATCCGGCTGTCACCGCCGCTGGTGATCGAGCCCGAGGACCTCGACCGGGCCGTGGACGCCCTCGCCGCCGTGGTCGACGAGGGAGGGCGCTGACCTCCGGACACCGGACCGCGCCCCGCGCGTTGTCGATTGACTTTCGATAGGCAGTTGTCGAGGATCGATGCGTGGTCACGACGCGTCGGGTGGTCGGCCCGCTCCGGTTCCTGCTCGCGGTGGCGTTCGCCGCCCTGGTGCTGGCCCAGGTGGTGTTCCTGCCGGCGCTCTCGGGGGCGATGGCGGCGGACTCGCCGGACCTGGCGTACCTGCGGTGGCCGACGCTCGGAGTCGCCGTCCTGGGGCTGGGCTGCGTCCAGGTCGTCATCGTGTGCACCTGGCAGCTGCTCACCCTGGTCGAGGACGACCGCATCTTCAGCGAGGCGTCCATGGCCTGGGTGGACGGCATCGTGGGCGCGATCGCCGCGGCGGAGCTCCTCCTGCTCGGCACGTTCGTCTGGTCCGTCGTCCGCGTCGGGCTCCCCGGCCCGCCGCTCGTGCTCCTGCTGCTGCTCGTGGCCGGGGCCGTGGTCGGTCTGCTCGTGGTGGTGATGCGCGCGCTGCTGCAGCAGGCCACGACGCTGCGGACCGACATGGAAGCGGTCATCTGATGCCGATCGTCGTCCGCATCGACGTCGAGCTGGCCCGGCGCAAGATGAGCGTCGGCGAGTTCGCCGAGCGCGTCGGGCTCACGCCGGCGAACGTCGCGGTGCTGAAGAACGGCCGCGCCAAGGCCGTCCGGTTCAGCACGCTGGAGGCCATGTGCCGGGTGCTGGACTGCCAGCCCGGTGACCTCCTGGAGTGGGTCCCGGACGAGCACGAGGCACCGGACGTCGCCCGCCAGGCCCGCCGGTGAGCGTCGACGTCCTGGTGGTCGGAGCCGGGCTGGCCGGGCTGCACACGGCCACGCTGCTCGCCCGGCAGGGCCACGACGTGCTGCTCGCCGAGCGGCGGGCCACGCTCGCCGGCGCGATCCGCACCACGGGCATCTTCGTCCGCAGGACGCTCGACGACTTCCCGCTGCCGGCCGGGTGCCTCGGGCCGCCGGTCCGGCGGGTGGTGCTCCACCCCCCGGGACGCGGCCGTCCGGTCGAGCTGGTCAGCGAGCGCGACGAGTACCGGGTGGCAGACATGGCGGCGCTGTACACCGCGGCGGCCCGCACCGCCGCCGACGCCGGGGTGCGGATCACGCTCGGCACCCGGTACGCCGGCCGGCGGGACGGCGCCTGCCTGCTGGCCGGCCCGGAGGGGCCGCTCCGCGTGCGGGCGCGGTTCGTCGTCGGCGCCGACGGAGCCCGCTCGCGGGTCGCCCGCGACCTCGGCCTGGACCGCAACGACCACCTGCTGGTCGGCGCCGAGGAGGTCTTCGCGGTGTCGGGCAGCGGGCAGCCGCCGACCTTCCACTGCGTCCTCGACCCGTTGCTCGCCCCGGGCTACCTCGCCTGGGTGGTCGACGACGGGCGGCACGCCCACGTCGGCGTCGCCGGCTACGCCGACCGCTTCCCCGAGGGGATGCGCCGGGCCCTGGCCCGGTTCGCCGCCTCGGCGCCCGGCCTGCCCCGCGCCGGCCGCCCGGCGGAGGTGGAGCGGCGCGGCGGCCCGATCCCCGTCGGTGGGCTGCTGCGGCGGATCAGCTGCGCCGACGGGCTGCTCGTCGGGGACGCGGCGGGCGCGGTCTCCCCGCTCACCGCCGGGGGCCTCGACCCGTGCCTGCGGCTGTCGGAGCACGCCGCCGCCGTCCTCGACGACGCCCTGCGGACCGGCCACCCGGAGGCGGTGCGCGCCTACGACGGAGCCGCGCTGCGCGCCCGCTTCCGAGGCCGGCTGCTGCTGCGCCGCGGGCTGGCCCAGGTGCGCACGCCCGCCGTCGCGGCGGCGGCGTTCCCGCTGCTGCGCACGCCGCTCGGGCGGGCCGCGGCCCGCCGCGTCCTCTTCGGCGACCGGTCCTTCCCGGCGCCCTGAGCGCCCCGGCCGACCGGTCGCCGGCCGGGCGGTACGTGCAGGGTCCCCGGTGGGGTGCGCTCCGGGCAGGTCTGGGTAGGGCCGCAGCGGTCGCCGGGGAGCGCAGCTGCACCCCGGCGGCGGTACCGGCCGCCGGCGACAGCACCGAGCTGCTCGTCCACGCCCCGCGGCCCGGCGCGGCGGGTCGCCCGCGCCACCCGACCAGAGAGACGGAGCAGTCATGCGAGGAGCAGTCCTGCACGCCCCCGGCGACGTCCGCGTCGAGGACCGCCCCGACCCGGCGATCGAGCGGCCCACCGACGCGGTCATCCGGCTGACCGCCACCTGCGTGTGCGGGTCGGACCTGTGGCCCTACCGCGGCATCGCGGCCGTGGACGGGCCGTCCCCGATGGGCCACGAGTACGTCGGGGTGGTCGAGGACGTCGGCAGCGCGGTCACCACCGTCCGGCCCGGGCAGTTCGTCGTCGGCTCGTTCTTCGCCTCCGACAACACCTGCGAGCTCTGCCGGGCCGGCTACCAGTCCGCCTGCGTCGACCGGGAGCCGGTCGGCGCCCTCGGCGCGCAGGCCGACCGGCTGCGGGTCCCGCTGGCCGACGGCACGCTCGTCGCCACCCCCGGCCTGCCCTCCGACGACCTGGTCCCCGGCCTGCTGGCGGCGTCGGACGTGCTGGGCACCGGCTGGTTCGCCGCGGTGGCCGCCGAGGCCGGCCCCGGCAGGACCGTCGCGGTCGTCGGCGACGGCGCCGTGGGCCTGCTCGGGATCCTGGCGGCGCGGCAGCTGGGCGCCGAGCGGGTCGTCGCGATGAGCCGCCACGGGTCCCGCCAGCAGCTGGCGCGCGAGTTCGGCGCGACCGACATCGTGGAGGAGCGCGGCGACGAGGGCGTCGCCCGGATCAAGGACCTCACCGGCGGGCTGGGTGCGCACTCGGTCATCGAGGCCGTGGGCACCCAGGAGTCGATGATGCAGGCCATCCGCGCCACCCGCCCCGGCGGGCACGTCGGCTACGTGGGCGTCGCCCACGGCGTCGAGCTGCCGGGGGAGGAGCTGTTCGGCTCGCACGTCCACCTGCACGGCGGCCCGGCTCCGGTGCGCCGGTTCCTGCCGGAGCTGATCGACCTGATCTGCGCCCGCGCGATCGACCCCGGCCGGGTGTTCGACCTCGAGCTGCCGCTCGAGCAGGCCGCCGAGGGCTACCGCGCGATGGACGAGCGACGGGCGATCAAGGTCCTGCTGCGCCCCTGACCCCGGCCCGCTCCCGGGCGCCCGTCGCCGTCCCGGCAGGGGGTCGCGGCCGGCGCCCGGGGGTGTGGCAGCGTTCCCGGCATGGTCGGACACGAGGACCTCGCCGTGCGCACGCTCGGACCCTGCCGGATCGACTCCCCGCTCGCCTCCCGGCTCAGCGGCCGGGAGACGACCCAGCACTCGGTCGAGGAGGAGGACCGGATCCTCTTCGACGACACCATCTCCATGGCCGGTGCCCGCGGCCTGCCCGTCGAGCAGCTGCCCAGCCTGGAGCCCGGCGGCCCCCGGAAGCGGATCTACTTCGACCCGGCCAAGACCCGGGTCGGGATCGTCACCTGCGGCGGCCTGTGTCCCGGCCTGAACGACGTCATCCGCGGGCTGGTGCTCCAGCTCTCCCGGCACTACGGGGTCCGGCGCATCGTCGGTTTCCGCAACGGCTACCGCGGGTTCGTCCCGCGGTACGGGGAGGACGTCGTCGACCTCACCCCGGAGGTCGTGATGCACATCGACGACGAGGGCGGCACGATCCTCGGCACCTCCCGGGGCGAGCAGGACCCCGAGGAGGTCGTCGACGCCCTCGAACGGCTCAACATCAACATCCTCTTCGTCATCGGCGGCGACGGGACCATCCGCGGGGCGATGGAGATCGTCCGCGTGGTCGGCGAGCGGGGCCTGAAGGTCGCGGTGGTCGGGATCCCGAAGACGATCGACAACGACATCCCCTACATCGACCAGAGCTTCGGCTTCCAGACCGCGATGGCGGAGGCGACGAAGTCCATCCACGCGGCCAACGTCGAGGCCCGCTCCGCGCCCGGGGGGATCGGTCTGGTCAAGCTCATGGGCCGGCACTCCGGCTTCATCGCCTGCTACTCGACCCTGGCCAAGGACGACGCCGACTACGTCCTCATCCCCGAGGTGCCCTTTGCCCTCGACGGGGAGCGGGGGTTCCTGGAGCACCTGCGGCACCGGGTGCAGGAGCGGGGGCACGCCGTGGTGGTCGTCGCCGAGGGCGCCGGCCAGGAGCACGTCGAGGAGGAGGAGCCGGGCCGGGACGCCTCGGGCAACGTCCGCTTCGGCGACATCGGCCGGCTGCTGCGCAAGCGGATCGTCGAGCACCTGGACGCCGCCGGTGTGGAGAACAACGTCCGCTACTTCGACCCCAGCTACGCCATCCGCAGCGTCCCGGCCAACCCCTACGACAGCGCCTACTGCCTCCGCCTCGCCCACGCCGCCGTGCACGCCGCGATGGCCGGGCGCACGGAGGTCATCGTCGCCCGCAGACGGCGGCGGTTCGTGCACATGCCCATGCCGCTGGCGGTCAGCCGCCGCAACCACGTCGACCCGCTGGGCGACCTGTGGATGTCGGTGCTCGAGGCGACCGGGCAGCCCGTGCGCTTCGAGTGAGCCGCGCCGGCGTCACTCCCCGGGCGGGGGCACCGGCTCCTCCAACCGGTCCCAGCTGTGGTGGCTGAACAGCGTCTTGTTGCCAGCGGCGTCGTACACGACGAGGTGGCCGGTGGCCGTGAAGCTGAAGCGGGCGTCGTCGTCGTAGCGGATCACTTCGCCGTCGGCGCGGTGCAGGTCGAAGGCCATGCCGGGAGCCTGGCACGCGCAGCCGGTGCGGGGCCTCCCGGCGGCAGTAAGTGCCCGTCGGTGTCCGGCCGCGACCGGGCGGCGGGAGCGGGCGGCAGCCCGAGTGCGCGCTCCAGCAGCCGGAACCGGTAGACCGCCGTCAGGACGGCGAACCAGACGACCAGCGCGGGGATCACCGTCCGGAACACCGGGCCGGCGGCCTCGGTGAGGCCGAAGTGGTCCGTCACCGCGGGGACGAAGAGCATCCCGGTGAAGACCACGACGAGGCCGGCGACGAGCAGCGCGGGGCGCCGGTCCCCGGTCGATCCGCCGCTGCCGCGGCGTCGCGTCGGTGGACACCCGGCGTATGTCGGCGGTGAGCCGGCTGGCGTGGCCGGCGGCACGGACGTCGCGGGCGAGCTGGTGGCCCTCCCCGCCGACGCAGGAGCTGCCCGACAGCAGGTCCTCGCCGGGCTTCCTCCGCAGCGCCTCGGACTCGCCGGTCGGCAGCGACTCGTCGACCTCCACCAGGCCGCCGCGCTGCACCGGGCCGTCGACGACGACCTGGTCGCCAGGCCGGGTGTGCAGCACGTCGCCGCGCACCGTGAAGTTGGAGAAGACGTCGGTGCGCAGGATCCGGGCGTAGCTGGGGGAGGAGCCGGAGACGGCAATGTTGCGCTCCCCGCGCCGGCGCCGGCGCCGGGCCTCGGCCTCCCGCTGCGTCAGCCCGGCGGGAGGACGGCGCCGTCCGCCGTCCCCTGCTGCTGCACGTGCATCCCGCCCGTCCTCCCGGCCGTCCCCGGGGGTCTGCATCGGCAGGACGGGCACCGCTCGGCGGGCCGCCGGTCCACAGCGGGGTCCCGGCTGCCCGCAGGGGGTCGCGGTCAGCGGTCGCTGTCGGCGCCCTCGAGCAGCCGCTCGGGACGCAGCCGGCGCTCGACCAGCTCGGCGGCGACGTCGTCGGCGGTCCGGCCCGCGGCGTAGGCGTAGCCGCGCAGCAGGGCGAGGGCGTCCGCCGTGGGGACCTCCAGGGCGAGCATGAGCATGCCGACGGCGATCCACAGCCGGCCGCGCCGGCGCGCGTCCGGGGTGTCGGTCCACGCCGGCTGCTCGGTGGGTGCCCAGACCGACCAGTCGGCGGCGTCGGCGAGGTGGCCGGAGACGAGCTCGGCGACGCACCGGGCCTGGAGGGCGTCGATGGCGGTGGCCCCGTCCGGGTCGGCGCAGTAGAGGTCCATGCCGCCCAGGCCCCGCAGGCGTCCGCGGAGGGACAGGGCGAGGACGCTGCGCAGCGGCGTGGCGGTGACCAGCAGGTCGTGGAAGACCGGCCACCGGAGCGCCAGCTGTCGCTCGGTGCCGAAGACCGGCAGGCCGGACTGGGCGGCCAGCAGGCACGGCCCGCTGCCTGCGGTGAACTGCAGCCGCTCGGCCGTCGCGGCGACCTCGCTGCTGGCGGCCAGCGGGGTGCGCACGTCCCGCTCCCCGTGGACGCTCAGCCCGACCCCGTCGACGGGCAGCACGGTGGCGGCGGCGCGGGCCAGGCGCACCGCGAGCAGGTCCGGGTCGGGCCGACCGTCGGAGCGGTCCTCCAGCGCCTCGGCGAAGCGGATGGCGATGTCCACGGCTGCCTCCGGTGTCCGGGCCCACGACACGAGGCTCCAGGGACGAGGGTCGAGCCGGCTGTTGGACCCGAACGCCGGTCCGGTGCCCACCGGGCCGGTGCCCGAACCCCGGGGTGTCCGACGGAACGGGCCGGACCGCGTGTCCGGCGGGTCACCCGCGTCGGCCGGCGAACCAGTAGAGGAGCTGCAGCTCGGTCAGCCGGCAGCCGGCGCTGCAGTCGAACGACACCGGGTCCTCCCGGACCGTGCCGTCGCGCGCGGTGCCGATCCGCCAGCCGACGGCGGCCTGCTCGTCGCAGCGGGGGCAGTTGGTCCAGGTGATGCGCTCGTCGTCCATGCACGGCTCCGTGCGCCGTCGGCCGGTGCCGGCACCGACGACCGACTCCTCCAGGTCGGCGACCGGGACCGCCGGGGGATGCGCCCCGGCGGCGGCGCCCGGTGCGGGTGGGCGGACGACGAGGACGTCCGCGGTCCTCACCCGCCGGGGGTACGCGCCCGGTCCGGGCGGCGTTCACCCGACGACGGGGGACAGCGCCGAACGGCGCCGCGTGCCGGCCGGTGCAGGGCGACGTCCCGGCCAGCGAGGGCTGCGGCACCACCGACGACGCCCAGCTGCGGCGGCGCCGTCGACCCCGCGGCCGGTAGCCGGGAGGACGACGTCATCGCGTGCGCCCCGCTGGTGGAGAGCGGCCGGCCGCTCAGTAGGACCGCGGCAGGCCCAGCACCTTGGTGGCGACGAAGGCCTTGACCATGTTGTTGCTGACCGGGGCCACCCGGTACAGCCGCGTCTCGCGGAACTTGCGCTCGACGTCGTACCGGTCGACGAAGCCGTTCCCGCCGTGGGTGTCCAGCGCGGTGTTCGCCGCGGCCCAGCTCGCCTCGGAGGCCAGGTGCTTGGCCATGTTGGCCTCGGCACCGCAGGGCTGCCCGGCGTCGAACAGCCGGGCGGCCTCGTAGCGCATGAGGTCCGCCGCCCGCACCTGCATGTAGGCGTCGGCCAGGGGGAACTGGACGCCCTGGTGGGCGCCGATGGGGCGGCCGAACACCTCCCGCCCGTTCGCGTAGGCGACGGCGCGTTCGACGAACCAGTAGCCGTCGCCGATGGCCTCGGCGGCGAGCAGGACGCGCTCGGCGTTCCACCCGTCGATGACGTACCGGAAGCCGGCGTCGACCTCGCCGACGACGTGGTCGGCCGGCACCCTCATGCCGCGGTAGTGCACCTCGTTGGTGGCGTAGTTGACCATCGTCCGCACCGGCACGACCTCGAGGGTGTCCGGCTGCTCGGCGCGCACCTGCCGCAGGTCGACCAGGAAGAGGGTCAGCCCGCGCGTCCGGTCGGCCGTCCGCTCGCTGGTCCGGGCGAGGACGAGCGCCAGGTCGGACTCGAGGATGCGGCTGGTCCAGTTCTTGTGCCCGGTGATGACGAAGTCGTCGCCGTCGCGGGTGGCGGTGGTGGCGATGGCCGTGGTGTCCGACCCGGCGGCGGCCTCGGTGACCGAGAAGGCCTGCAGCCGCAGCTCGCCGCGGGCGATGAGCGGCAGGTAGGCGTCCTTGAGGGCCTCGCTGCCGTGCCGGAGCAGGGCGCCCATCGTGTACAGCTGCGCGTGGCAGGCGGCCGAGTGCCCGCCGGAGCGGTTGATCTCCTCCAGGACCACCGACGCCGCGGTCACGCCCAGCCCGGCGCCGCCGTACCCGGCCGGGACGAGGACCGACAGCAGGCCGGCCGCGGTGAGGGTGTCGACGAACTCCTGGGGGTAGCGGCGCTCGCGGTCGGCCTCGCGCCAGTACGCGTTTGGGAACCCGGCGCACACCGCGCGGGTGCGGGCGCGCAGCGCGTCCACGTCGGAGGGAGCGCCGGGCACGGGGGCTCCCTCCCCGTGGTTCAGCCCAGCTCCAGGCGGTCGGCGATCCCGGCCGCGGTGAAGGCGGCCACGACGTCGTCCCGGCCCTCGGAGAAGTGCGCCCAGCTGTCGCAGTGGGCGGGGACCACCCGGCGCGCGCCGAGGATCGTCGCGGCCTCGGCGGCCCGGGCCCCGTCGAGGGTGAGCAGGGCGCCGTCGAACAGCGCGGTGCGGGCCGCGCCGGCGAACAGCACCGCGGTGTCCACCGGCCCGGCCCGTCCGGCGATCTGGCGGACGACGTCCAGCGACGCGTTGTCGCCGCTGACGTGCACCGTGGGCAGGTCCGCGGCGGTCAGCAGGAAGCCGACGACCTCGCCGGTGACCGGCTCGCACCCCTCCGGGCCGTGCCGGGCGGGCGTCGCGGTCACCGTGACGGTGCCGCCGTCGGGGCGGGGGAGGTCCACGGCGTCCCAGGGGGCCAGCGCCCGCGTCGTCCCGCCGAGGCGGGCCGCGGCGCTGCGGGTGGTGAGGACCAGCGGGACCTCGGCGAGCACGGCGCGGCCGGAGGTGTCGAGGTTGTCGGGGTGCTGGTCGTGGGAGAGCAGGACCGCGTCGAGGGGACCCAGGTCGGCCGGGTCGGCGGCGCACGGTGCGGTCTTGGTGAGGGAGCGGCCGCCGCCGAGCGGGTAGTCGCCGGGGGCGTCGAACGTCGGGTCGGTGAGGAACCGCAGGCCGCCGTACTCGACGAGCGCGGTCGGCCCGCCGAGGACGCGGACCCGGATCGGCTCAGCGGTTCCGGTGGCATCGGACACGGGGGTACCTCCCGGGGTCGGCGGCAGCGGCGGTGCCCGACGTCGGGCGCACGAGGGGGACCCTAGGGCGTGGGACGCGGGCCGGCCCCGGCCCGGCGGAGCCGGTCAGGGCGCGCGGCGGACGACCCGGTCCGGATATACGCCGTCCCGTGTCGGGTATATCCTGGTCGGGTGACGAAGCGCCTGGTGGAGATCGACGACGCCGACCTCGAGGCGGCGCGGGCGGCGCTGTCGACCGCGACGATCCGGGAGACGGTCGGCCGGGCGCTGCGCGAGGCGGCCGCCGCCGCGGCCCGCCGGCGCGAGGTGGAACGGCTGATCGACGGGTCCTCGGCCCTCCTCGCCGCCGGGGAGGACCGGGACCGGGCGTGGCGGTAGTCGCCCGCTACCTCCTCGACACCAGCGCGGCCGCGAGGATGCCGCACCCGCGGGTCGCCGACCGCGTCGTCCCCCTGCTGTCCGCGGGACTGCTCGCCACCTGCGCCGCCCTGGACCTGGAGGCCCTGTACAGCGCGCGGTCGCCGCGGGAATACCGGGAGGTCCGGGCCGACCGCCGGCTGGCCTACGAGTACCTGCCCACCGAGGACGAGGACTGGCAGCGCGCGCTCCAGGTGCAGGCGGCGCTGGCCGACGCCGGCCGGTGGCGGGCGGTCGGGCTGGCCGACCTGGTCACCGGTGCCGTCGCCGAGCGGCACCGGGTGACCGTGCTGCACTACGACGGGGACTTCGACACCGTGGCCGCCGTGACCGGCCAGGGCACCGAGTGGGTCGTCCCGGCCGGCTCGGTGCCCTGACGACGGCGCTCCCGTCCCGTCTGCGGCGCAGGGGGCGCGCGGCGAGGATGGGGCGGTGCAGCCACAGGTCCGCGACAGCAGCCGGGTCGAGTCCGAGGTGTGGGACGACCCGGTGCGCGGGGACGTCTCCTTCCGGGTGCTGTTCAGCGCCGACCGGACGCCGACGTCCTCCCTCTACACCGGGGTGGCCGAGCTGGGGCCCGGCGGCTGGCTGGGGCTCCACCGGCACACCCAGGCCGAGGTCTACCACCTCGTCGAGGGCAGCGGGGTCGTCGTCCTGGACGGGGTCGAACACCCGGTGGCGGCGGGGGCGGCGGTGTTCATCCCCGGCGACGCGGAGCACGGTGTCCGCAACACCGGCGAGGGGGTGCTCCGGTTCGTGTACGCGTTCGCGGCGGACTCGATCGACGACGTGGTCTACCGGTTCTCCGACGACGGGTGACCGACGCCCCCTCGGGGGTGCGCGCGACCTGTCGGACCGGACGGCGAGACTGCCGGCGTGAACCGGGTCGTCCTCGTCCGCCGGGCAGAGGGCGCCGTGGAGGCGCGCGAGCTCACCGGCGACGGGACGCCGGCCGGTGTCACCCGGCTCCCCGCCGGTGGGCTCGCGGCCTTCGTCCGGGACCGGGAGCGCACGCCGGTCCGCTGGGTGTGGGACGACACCACCCGCTGGTACCCGTCGCTGCTGGACGCCGGGGTCCGGGTCGAGCGCTGCACCGACCTGCGGCTCACCCACGCGCTGCTGCGGCGCTCGCCCTTCGTCCAGCAGGCCCTGCTGGGGGTCGACGAGACCGCCGGCTGGGACGCACTGCAGCCGGTCACCGCGACCGACCCCGGCCTCTTCCCGCTCGACGACCCCGCCGACGCCCTCGACCCGGTGGCCGAGCACGGGCGCCAGCAGGCCGCCGTCGCCGCCTCCGCGCAGCCGCACCGGCTGGGCCTGCTGCTGGCGGCCGAGTCCTCCGGCGCGCTGGTGGCCGCCGAGATGACGCACGCCGGGCTGCCGTGGCGGGCCGACGTGCACGCGCGTCTGCTCACCGAGCTGCTGGGGCCGCGCCCGCTGCCCGGCTCCCGCCCGGCGGTGCTGGAGGCGCTGGCCGGCGAGGTCCGCGCCGCGCTGCGGGCGCCGGAGCTGAACCCCGACTCGCCCGGCGCGCTGCTGACGGCGCTGCAGGCCGCGGGCCTGGCCGTGGAGGACACCCGGTCCTGGACGCTGGAGCAGCTGGACCACCCCGTCGTCCCGCCCCTGCTGGAGCACAGGAAGCTCTCCCGGCTGCTGACCGCGAACGGCTGGGCGTGGCTGGACGCCTGGGTGCGCGACGGCCGGTTCCGGTCGTGGTTCGTGCCCGGTGGCGTGGTCACCGGGCGGTGGGCGTCCAACGGCGGGGGAGCGCTGTCGGTGCCGACGCAGGTGCGCCCCGCGGCGGTGGCCGACGACGGCTGGCGGCTCGTCGTCGCCGACGTCGCCCAGCTGGAGCCGCGGGTGCTCGCCGGCATGAGCGGGGACGGCGCCATGGCCGAGGCGGCCCGCGCCGCCGACCTCTACGAGGGCATGGTGGCCGCCGGCACCGTCGAGACGCGGGCGCAGGCGAAGCTGGCGCTGCTCGGCGCGATGTACGGCGCCACCCGGGGCGAGAGCGGCCGGATCCTGCCCCGGCTGGCCCGCCGGTACCCCCGCGCCATCGGACTGGTGGAGGAGGCCGCGCGGGCGGGGGAGCGCGGCGAGGTCGTGCACACCCTGCTCGGCCGCGGCTCGCCGCGGCCCACCGGCGCGTGGGCGGAGCGCGCGGTCGCACTCGGCGAGCCGGCCGAGGCAGCGGGCTCCCGGGAGGACCGCGACCGGCACCGCCGCGCCTGGGGGCGGTTCACCCGCAACTTCGTCGTCCAGGGCACCGGGGCCGAGTGGGCGCTGTGCTGGCTGGCCGACCTCCGCAACCGGCTGTGGCGCCTCGGCGGCGCGGAGCCGCTGGAGCAGCGGCCGCACCTGGTCTTCTTCCTGCACGACGAGGTCGTCGTGCACACGCCGGAGCACCTCGCCGCCGAGGTCGTGGAGGAGGTCCGGCGGGCCGCCGCCACGGCCGGCCGGCTGCTGTTCGGCGGGTTCCCCGTCGACTTCCCGCTCGACGTCGCCGTCGTCCGCTCCTGGGCCGACGCCGGCTGAGTCCGGGGGCGGCCCGTCTGCGACGCGCAGTGCGAGCAGGGGGGTTCGGCATCGTCGGACGAGCGCCCTTGTCACCACCTCCGACGGCCTCCGTAGCCTCCCGCCACGCTCCAGACCCCAGACGGGGTCGCTGGTTCGAGGAGGAACAGCATGAGAGTGCGATCCCTGACGACAGCCGTCCTCACGGCGGCCAGCTGCGTGGTCCTGGCCGCACCGGCGCTGGCGGTCGCCCCGCACCAGGCGCCGCCGCTGGCGACGTACCAGGACCCCGGCGCGGAGCCGTGGGTGGCGGCGTGGACCACCGCGCCGCAGGGCGTCTACCCGCTCGGCTACGCGGTGGGGCAGCCGGGGCCGCAGGGTGAGTTGGTGCCCGGCGTCGAGCAGCCGCTCCTCGAATACGCCTTCCCCGACGAGCAAGCCCAGGACCAGACCATGCGCATGGTCGTGCACCCGGGCATCGGCGGTGACGACTGGCGGGTCAAGCTCAGCAACCGGTTCGGCACGCAGCCGGTGACCTTCGGTCGCGCGACCGCCGCCCTGCAGCAGAGCGGCGCCACCGTCGTCGCGGGCACCGAGCAGCAGCTCACCTTCGACGGCCGGCAGTCGGTGACCCTGCAGCCGGGCGAGGAGCTGCGCAGCGACGCCATCCGCATGGAGCTCACCGACGCCGAGGCTCAGCGGTCCAACGTGGCGGTCAGCCTGCACGTCCAGGGGGCCAGCGGGCCGATGACCTGGCACGCGGCGTCCTTCACCACCTCCTACGTCACCGACCCGGGCGCGGGCGACCACACCGGCGACCTCACCGACGAGGCCTTCCCGCACTCCACGACGAGCTGGTTCTTCCTGACCGGGCTGGAGGTCCAGCGGGAGGACGCCGGAACGGTGGTCGCCCTCGGGGACTCCATCACCGACGGCTTCTTCTCCACCATCAACGGCAACGACCGCTGGCCGGACGTGCTGCAGCGCCGCCTGCTGGCCGAGGACGACGAGCAGGTCGTCTCGGTCGTCAACCAGGGCATCGCCGGCAACATGGTGACCCGGGTTGGGCGCCTGCCGGGAGGCTGCACCCCGTGCGACGGGCCGCCGGCCGTCGACCGGCTCGATGAGGACGTGCTCAGCCAACCGGGTCTGCGCGCCGTCGTCCTGCTGGAGGGCATCAACGACATCGGGGGCGGCGGTGCGACCGCGGCGGAGGTCACCGCCGGCATGGCGGAGATCGCCGACCGGGTGCACGCCGCCGGGATCCCGATCATCGGGGCGACGCTGACGCCCTCGGGCGGCGCCGAGGACGGCCTGGCGAACTACGGCACGGCCGAGACGGACGCGCAGCGGCGGGCGGTGAACGAGTTCATCCGCACCAGCGGGGTGTTCGACGCCGTGGTCGACTTCGCGGCGGCCACCGAGGACCCGGCCGACCCCAGCCGGCTGCTGCCCGCCTACGACACGAACACGTCGGTGGGTGGCCCCGGCGACCACCTGCACCCCAACCGGGCCGGGTTCCTGGCCATGGGCTCCGCGTTCGACCTGGAGGAGCTGCGGCAGCTCGTCGCCTCCGCCGCGCCGCAGGCCATGGCGGCCGGTTGACGACGGCAGGGGGCCACCGGAGGAGGTGACCCGCACCACGGGAGGCGGCGTCCCCGATGAGGGGGCGCCGCCGCCGTCCCTGCGGCCGGTCAGTGCTGCTCGACGTCCATGCGGCGCACGAGGTCACCCGTGGAGGCGTACACGTGGCAGACGTCGCCGACCGCGAGGACGGCGCCGTGCCCCACGACCCGGCCGCCCTGCCAGCCGTTGGGCCAGTCGACGTCGGCGGTCATGGCGGACAGCACCGAGTCGACGTCCCGCGCGTTGAACGCCCGGTGGAGCGCGCGCAGCTGCTCGTCGCGGTCCGGCGTCGTCATGGTCGCGGCCTTCCCGGCGGCGTCGTGACGGGGGAGGACAGCGTGCCACGACGCCGCCGGTGGTGCGCCGTTATCCCCAGCATGACCACCATGGGAGAACCGTCAGCAGGGCACCGCCCCGGCGCGGCGCTCGTACCTCGTGCGGGCCAGCGCATGGGCGGTCCGGAGCAGATCGAGGAGCGCCTCCGTCGTGCGGGGTCCGGGGTCGACGACGGCGAGCCACCCGAGGCCGCCGTAGACGGGGTGCGCGCACACCAGGTCGGGGGTGCTCGCGTCGACCTCTCCGGGGGCCGGCTCCCGCGGATTCCGGCCGGTCCAGCGCCGGAACCCGGCCGTCCCGGCGGCGACGTTGACCCGGAAGGCGCCGGGGCGGTCCAGTCGCGATCCCGCGTCGCCGGGGTAGTCCTTGGTCACGATGGTGGCGAAGGGCTGCGTCCTCGGGACGATGCCGTCCGGGGCGTAGTAGCAGAAGGCGTCGCCCCAGCTGATCTCCGGCGAGCCGTCGCCGGGCCGCGGCCGGAGCGTCAGCACGCCGCCCAGGCCCTCGATGAACTCGATGACCTCGTCCATCCTCATGCCCTCGAGTGTCCCGTTGACCTGCTGGTGGAGACTTCGGCGGTCTCGACCGAGAGGATCGCGTGAGAAGTCTCCAGTCGGGCCTGAGGACGGTCGACGTCGCCCGGCGGGCCGGCTGCTCAGTCCAGCTGGTCCGGGACCTCGAGCGGGAGGGCGTCCTGCCGCCCGTGGCCCGCACCCCGTCCGGCTACCGCAGCTGGACGGAGGTGCACGTGCAGGCGGCGCTGGCCTACCGGGCCCTCGCGGCCGGCGCCGGACCGGTCGAGGCCCGTCGGCTGGTGCGCGCGGCCCACGCGGGCCCGCCGTCGGAGCTGCTGGCCCGCCTCGATGCCGCGCACGCCCGGCTGCACACCGAGCGGCGGGACGTCGCCCTGGCGCAGGAGGCGGCCGCGGCGATCGCCGCCGAGCCGATCGAGGACCCGCTCCCGTCGGACGCGATGGGCATCTCCGAGCTCGCCGGCGCCCTCGGCGTCCGGACCTCGACGCTGCGCCACTGGGACGCCGAGGGGCTCGTGGTGCCCTCCCGGTCGCCCGGCGGGCGGGCGCGCAGCTACGCGCCGGGCGACGTCCGCGACGCGCGGATCGTCTCCCAGCTGCGCCGCGCCGGGTACCGCATCGAGCCGCTGCGCGCGCTCCTGCCCGAGCTGCGCCGGGCGCGGCGGGGGGAGGAGGTCGCGGCTGCGCTGGCCGCGCGAGACGCCGGCATCACCGCGCGCTCGCGCGCCCTGCTCCGGGGCGCCGCCCTGCTCGACGCCCTGGTCGGTGCGCCGGCCCCGGCCGGCACCGGGGCGGGGGCGCGGTAGGACCGGGCGACCGGCGTTGGCATCCTCGGGGCACCGCCGTCCGCGTGGCGCTGCCACCCTGCTCCCCGGGAGCCGACCGTGCCCGTCCCCGTCCCGACCGGAGCGCCGCCGGCCTACTTCGAGCGGCTGGGCCCCGGCCGGTTCCGGGCCACCGAGCACACCGGCGGCGCCTGGTCGGTCACCGAGCAGCACATCAGCCCGCTGAACGGTCTGCTCGTGCACGCTCTGGAGCGGTTCGTGGGCGGGCGGGGGACCGGCGACGGGCTGGTCACCGGCCGCATCGCCTTCGACGTCCTCGGCGTCGTCCCGATCGCCGAGGTCGACGTCCACGTCGACGTGGTGCGCCCGGGACGCACCATCGAGCTGCTGGAGGCCGTCGCCGTCTCCGGCGGGCGCGCGGTCCTGCGCGCCCGCGCCTGGCGCCTGGCGCGGCACGACACCGCCGTGGTGGCCGGCGGCCAGCCCGACCCCCTGCCCCCGCCGGACGGGTTCGCGTCGTCACCCCTCTCGGCGGTGTGGCCCGGCGGCTACATCGCCTCGCTCGAGGTGCGGCCGCTGCGCACGCCCGAGCCGGGGCGGGCCACCGTGTGGCTGACCACCCCCGTCGCCCTGGTCGCCGACGAGCCGGTGGGCGCGCTGGCCCGGTTCGCCGGTCTGGTCGACACCGCGAACGGCATCGCCGTGCGGCAGTCCCCGAAGGCCTGGATGTTCCCCAACCTCGACCTGACGGTCCACCTGCACCGCCAGCCGGCCGGCCCGTGGGTGGGCCTGGACACCACCGTGGTGTTCGGGCCGGACGGCCTCGGCCTCACCACGACCGTGCTGCACGACGTCTCCGGCCCGGTCGGACGGGCCGAACAGCTCCTCACCGTGCGCCCCGTGAGCTGACCTCCGCCCCGCACGCCGCGGGCGGCCGGGCGGCGTCCTCGCGCCCGTCCCGTGGCGGGACCCCGTCGGGCGCGGGGCATGGGTCGTCGTCCTCGCCCGGCACGGACCCGCGGCCCTACGCTCGCGCCCTCACCGAGCCGAGGAGGGCGGCGTGGCCGCGGACACGACAGCAGGGACGACGCGACCGATCGGGGTCGGGGTCATCGGGTTCGGGTGGATGGGCCGCGTGCACGCCCAGGCCCACGCCCGGCTCCGCCACCACTTCCCGGACCTGGGGCTCGTGCCGGAGCTCGTCGCGGTCGCCGACGACGTCCCCGGGCGGGCCGAGCAGGCCGCCGGGCAGTTCGGGTTCGCCTCCGCCACCACCGACTGGCGTGCGCTGCTCGCCGACCCCCGGGTCGAGCTCGTGTCGGTCACCGCCCCCAACTGGCTGCACCGGGAGATCGGCGTGGCCGTCGCGGAGGCCGGCCGGCACCTGTGGATCGAGAAACCCGTCGGTCTCACCGCGGACGACGCCCGCGCGGTGGCCGACGCCGTCGCCGCGGCCGGCGTGCAGGCCGCCGTGGGCTTCAACTACCGGCACGCGCCCGCGGTGACCCTCGCCCGCCGGCTGGTCGGCGAGGGCGCGATCGGCCGGGTCACCCATGCCCGGTTCGCGTTCCTCAGCGACTACGCCGCCGCCCCCGAAGGCGCCTTCACCTGGCGCTACGAGCGGGCGCGGGGCGGCAGCGGCGTCCTGGGGGACCTCGCCTCGCACGCCGTCGACCTCGTCCGGTTCGTCCTGCAGGGGGACATCGTCTCCGTCCTCGCCGACACCGCCGTCTTCGTGGCCGAACGGCTGCGGCCGACCGGCGCGACGTCCGGCCACGCCCAGGTGACCGACGGGGTCCCCGGCCCGGTGGAGAACGACGACTACGTGTCCGCCCTGCTGCGGCTGTCCACCGGCGCCCGGGTGGTGCTCGAGGCCAGCCGGGTGGCCGTGGGGGAGCAGAACGCCTACGGCTTCGAGGTGCACGGGACGGCGGGCCGCCTCGCGTGGGACTTCCGCCGGATGGGCGAGCTCCAGGTCAGCCGGGGACCGGCCGCCCAGGACCAGGCGGTCACCACCCTCCTGGTGGGGCCGGACGCCGGGGACTACGCCGCCTTCCAGCCCGGTGCCGGGATCGCGATGGGCTACGACGACCTCAAGGTCGTCGAGCTGCGGGACCTGCTCGCCTCCGTCGCGGCCGGCCGGCCCGTCGGTGCCGGCCTGGCCGACGCCGTGCGCTCCGCGGTCGTCCTGGACGCGCTCGCCGCCGCCGGGGCCGGCGGCGGCCGGATCGAGGTCCCCACCGGCTGAGCCCTCTTGACGCTTCTGGTGAGCTCTGCCACATTCCTCATGTCACTATGTCCAGACATTTGAGGTCGCGGGCGATGGCGATGCATGGATGGTCGTCCCGCCGCACCGCGATGTCCTGGACGGCGCCCCCCCAGCCACCAGGACGGTGGCTCGTCGCAACGAGGAGACCGAGCATGAGCCGCACCCGGAAGACGCTACGAGCGGTCGTGGCGGTCACTGCCGCGACCGTCGCCGTGGCCGCCTGCAGCAGCGAGGGGGGTGCGCAGAACGCGCCAGGCGGCGGCGGGGGCGGCGGCGGCGACTACACCATCGGGATGATCACCCACGAGGCGCCGGGAGACGCGTTCTGGGACAAGATCCGCGCCGGTGCCAACGCGGCCGCCGACAACCTCGGCATCACGCTCAACTACTCCAACGCCCCGTCCGCCGGCGAGCAGGCCACCCTGGTGCAGAACCAGGTGGACAGCGGCGTGGACGGCATCGCGGTCACCCTCGCCTACGTCGACGCCGTGGGCCCGGCCGCCCAGAGTGCGGTTCAGGAGGGGATCCCGGTCGTCGCCTTCAACTCGGGGATCAACGACTACATGAACTACGACATCCCCATGTACTTCGGCTCCAACGAGCAACTCGCCGGCCGCACCGTCGGTGAGCGGATCGGGGCCGACGGCGGGCAGAAGGCCCTCTGCGTCATCCAGGAGCAGGGGCACGTCGCCCTGGAGACCCGGTGTGCGGGCGTGACCGAGGGCTTCCCCAACACGGAGATCCTCTACGTGCAGGGCACCGACCTCCCGTCGGTCCAGCAGACGATCGGCTCCAGCCTGCAGACCGACCCTTCGGTCACCCACATCGTCACGCTGGGCGCCCAGGTGGCCCAGGCTGCCCAGGCGGCCAAGACCGACACCCAGAGCCAGGCCGAGATCGTCACCTTCGACCTCAACCCCGAGGTGGCACAGGCGATCCAGGCCGGGGACATCGCCTTCTCGGTCGACCAGCAGCCCTACGTCCAGGGCTACATGGCCGTGCAGGCGTTGTACCTGAACCTGACCAACGGCAACGACATCGGCGGTGGCCAGCCAGTGCTCACCGGGCCGTCCATCGTCGATGAGTCCAACATCGACGTGATCCTCCCGTACGCCGAGAACAACACCCGCTGACCCGCGCCGTGGGGAGCCGGGGTGGCCCGGCTCCCCACGGACCACCCCGCCCCCACCTGGAGCAGTCATGAGTTCATCCGTGGCGACCCAGCCGTCCGCCCCGAGGGCAGCCGCCCCGCCGGTGCGCACGCAGCGCTCGCTCCTGTCGCGCCTGCTGGCCCGGCCCGAGATCGGCGCCCTCGCTGCGGCGATCGCGATCTTCGCCTTCTTCTACGCGGTCGCCGAGCCGTTCCGGACGCTGCCGGCGTTCGCGACCGTGCTCTACGCCAGCTCGACCATCGGCATCGTGGCGGTCGGTGTCGCGCTGCTGATGATCGGCGGCGAGTTCGACCTTTCCTCCGGTGTCGCGGTGGCGACCTCGGCGCTGGCGGCGGCGATGCTGTCCTACCAGTTCAGCTTGAACATGTGGGTCGGTGTCGTGGTCAGCCTGCTCATCGCGCTGGTGATCGGCTTCGTCAACGGCTGGCTGGTGATGCGCACCGGCATCCCGAGCTTCCTCATCACCCTCTCGACGTTCTTCATCCTCCAAGGCCTCAACCTCGGCGTCACCAAGCTGGTGACCGGCGCGGTCGCCACGCCCAACGCCAGCGGCCTGGACGGGTTCGAGTCCGCCCGGGCGATCTTCGCCGCGGACGTGGACCTGGGGTTCATCACGCTGAAGATCACCGTGCTCTGGTGGTTCCTGTTCGTCGCGGTCGCCAGCTGGCTGCTGCTGCGCACCCGCACCGGCAACTGGATCACCGCGGTCGGCGGCAACCAGGCCAGCGCCCGCGCGGTCGGTGTGCCCGTCCGCGCGACCAAGATCGGCCTGTTCATGGGGGTGTCGTTCCTGGCGTGGTTCCTGGGCATGCACCTGCTGTTCAACTTCAGCTCGGTGCAGTCCGGGCTCGGGGTCGGCAACGAGTTCATCTACATCATCGCCGCCGTCGTCGGCGGCGCCCTGCTGACCGGCGGCTACGGCTCGGCGGTCGGGTCGGCGCTGGGGGCGTTCATCTTCGGCATGACCACCCAGGGCATCGTCTTCGCCGGCTGGGACCCCAACTGGTTCCGCACCTTCCTGGGCGTCATGTTGCTGCTGGCGGTCCTGGTGAACCTGTACGTCAAGAACTACGCGGCCCGGAGGAAGTGACATGACCGACACCATCGCTGAGCACGCCGCCGCGGACCTGCGCGCCGGAGAGCCCCTGGTCGAGATGCAGGGGGTCGGCAAGGCCTACGGCGCCATCCGGGCGCTGGAGGACATCAACCTGACGGTGAACGCTGGCGAGGTGACCTGCGTCCTCGGGGACAACGGGGCCGGCAAGTCCACCCTCATCAAGATCATTTCTGGGCTGCACCCGCACTCGGAGGGGACGCTGCGGGTCGACGGGCAGGAGCGGCACTTCGGCTCCCCGCGCGAGTCCCTGGACGCCGGCATCGCCACCGTCTACCAGGACCTCGCGGTCGTGGGCCTGATGGAGGTGTGGCGGAACTTCTTCCTCGGCTCGGAGCTCCGCAAGGGGAAGTACCCGCTGGCACCCCTGGACATCAAGGCCATGCGGGAGATCGCCGACACCGAGCTGCAGAAGATGGGCATCACGGTCAAGGACATCAACCAGCCGATCGGCACCCTGTCGGGTGGGCAGCGGCAGTGCGTCGCGATCGCCCGCGCGGTCTACTTCGGCGCCCGGGTGCTGATCCTGGACGAGCCGACCGCGGCGCTCGGGGTCAAGCAGTCCGGCGTGGTCCTGAAGTACACCGCCGCCGCCCGCGACGCGGGTCTCGGGGTCGTGTTCATCACCCACAACCCGCACCACGCCTACCTGGTCGGTGACCACTTCGTCATCCTCAAGCTCGGCCGCCGGGTGCTGGACAAGAAGCGCTCGGAGGTCACCCTCGAGGAGCTGACCGCCGAGATGGCCGGCGGGCAGGAGCTCGCGGAGCTCTCCCACGAGCTGAAGCGCTGAGCGGACCGCCCTTTCCCCACGCTCGGCGCGGGACCTGAAGGGTGGCCCCGGCCCCGACACCGCCGTCCCCGACCACACGGCCCGGGACGGCGGTGTCGCGTCCGGGCGGGGTCAGTGGCCGCTGGTGTGCCGCTCGGCCTGGGCGGTGAGCTCGGCGTCCAGCGCCCCGGGTGACCACTCCTCCTGCAGCGCCCGCCACACCAGCTCGGCCTGGGTCTCGGGGGCGAGGCCGCCGATCGGCTGGTCCCGGTCGAGGTTGGTCGGGAAGGCGTAGCCCTCGGCGGAGGTGGCGACGACGTTGCGCAGGGTGCGCTCGTCGGCGCCGCGGCGCTTCAGCTCCAGCAGCGCCGGCTGGAGCGCGCGGCACATCGCCGTGCGGTCGACGGTCTCCATCGCCCGGCCGAAGGCCGAGGAGACCTGCAGCAGATTGGCCATGCGGCGGACGTCGGCCGACCGGTTGGTGCCGGCGCCGTGGAACAGCGCGGGGTTGAAGAACGCGGCGTCGCCCGTCCGCAGGGGCAGCTGGACGAAGTGCTCGTCGAAGTAGGCGGTGAACTCCGGCTGGTGGAAGGCGACGTAGCCGGGGGCGTACTTCTGCGAGTGCGGCAGGTACATCGTCGGCCCGGTCTCCACCGGCATGTCGCAGTGCGCCACCGCGCCCTGCAGGGTCATGACCGGGGAGAGCCGGTGCACGTGGGCCGGGTAGGCCAGGGCCTGCGCCTCGGACATGAAGCCCAGGTGGTAGTCGCGGTGGGCGACCTGCGCCTTCCCGCCCGGGTTGACCACGTTGACCTGGCTGGTGACCTGGTAGCCGCGGCCCAGCCACGCCTCGGAGACCAGGGCGATCACCTCGTTGCCGTAGTAGGCGGCGAAGGCCTCGGGGTCGCGGACGGCGAACTTGTCCAGCGCGCCCCAGACGCGGTCGTTGGCGCCGGGCGTGGCGAAGTGGTCCCCGCCGACGACGCCGGCCGCCTTCTGCTCGTCGATCATCGCCTGGAACACCGCCGTCGCCCGGTCGACCACCGCGGTGTCGGGGAAGGCGCCGGCGAAGACGACGATCCCCGGGCCGTCGGCCAGCGCGCGGGCCAGCTCGGCCTGCACGTCCCGGCGTCCCTCGGGGGTGGCGACGTGGTCGCGCAGCCGGGAGCCGTAGACGAGGACGTTCTCCCGGACCTCGTCGGCGTGGGGGTACTCGGCCAGGTCGGTGGTGGTCTCGACGACGGCGCGGAAGTCCTCCAGGCGGCAGTCGTCGGCGGTGAACCAGCCGGGGGTGCGTCGGGTGGTGACGGATGCGGTCATGGCGTCGTCCTTCCGGTGCGGGGAGCGTGCCGTCGAGCCTGACCGGCCGGTGCAGGGTCCACAAGGCCGCCGATACCTCAAGAACCCATCACCCAGGGGCCTCAGAACTCCTCCCAGACGTCGGGGTGCTGGCCGTTCACGCGGGTTCCGTCGGCGAGCGTGGCGATGCCCGCCAGGTCCTCGTCGGTGAGCTCGAAGCCGAAGACGTCGAGGTTCTCCACCAGCCGGCCGCGGGACGACGCCTTGGGGAAGGTGACCAGGCCCTGCTGCACGTGCCAGCGCAGGACCACCTGCGCGGGGGTCCGGCCGTGCCGCTCGCCGATCTCGGCGAGCACCGGCTGCCCCAGCAGCTCGCCGCCGTTGGCCAGGGGTGACCAGGACTCGGTGACGATGCCGCGGCGCGCGTCGTCGGCGCGCTGCTCCAGCTGGGGGTCCCGCGGGTGGCACTCGATCTGGTTGACCGCCGGCACCGTCGAGGAGGCGGCGGCCAGCCGGTCCAGGTGCCCGGGCAGGAAGTTGGACACGCCGATCGCCCGGGTCAGGCCGTCGGCCAGCAGCTCCTCCATCGCCCGCCAGGACTCGACGTAGCGGTCGAGCCGGGGGAGCGGCCAGTGGATGAGGTAGAGGTCGACGAAGTCCAGCCCGAGCCGGTCCAGGCTCGACCGCAGCGCCTGCTTCGCCGAGTCGTACCCCTGGTCCCGGCCGCGGAGCTTGGTGGAGACGAACACCTCCTCGCGGGGCAGGCCGGCGTCGGCGATGCCCTGCCCGACGCCGCGCTCGTTCTCGTAGCTGGCGGCGGTGTCGACGAACCGGTAGCCGACCTCGAGGGCCTCCCGCACGATCCGCCGGGTCCCCTCGTCGGGGAGCCGGGCGGTGCCGAGGCCGAGCTGCGGGATCGCGACGCCGTTGTTCAGCGGGACGGTGGGGACAGCGGTCATCCCGTCAGCCTCCTGAGCGGTCCCCCGCCCGGTCAACCGCGGGGATCCCTCACAGACCCCTCAGACTGGGTCCGTGCCGCACCCCTATCCGATCCGCGTGATCGCCCGCCAGGCAGGGCTGTCGGAGGCGACCGTCGACCGCGTCCTCAACCAGCGCGGCGGCGTGCGGCAGAGCACGGTGGACGAGGTCCACCGGGCCGTCGCCGACCTGGACCGGCAGCGGTCGCAGCTGCGGCTGACCGGGCGCACGTTCTTCCTGGACCTGGTGGTCGACGCGCCCGCCCGGTTCTCCTCCGCGGTCCGGGCGGCCCTGGAGTCGCAGCTGCCGCTGGTCCGGCCGGCGACGTTCCGGGCGCGGTTCCACCTCGCCGAGGCGCCGCCGGTCCCCGAGCTGGTGGCCACGCTGGACGGCATCGCCCGCCGCGGGTCGCAGGGCGTCGTCCTCAAGGCCCCCGACCACCCGTCGGTCGTCGCGGCGGTCGAGCGCCTCGCCGAGGCCGGGATCCCCGTCGTCACGCTGGTCACCGACCTGCCGACCAGCCGCCGCGTCGCCTACGTCGGCCTGGACAACCGGGCGGCCGGGGCCACCGCGGCCCACCTGCTCGACCAGTGGCTGCCGGACGACGCCGCCGTCCTCGTCACCCGGGGGACCGGCAGCTTCCGGGGCGAGGACGACCGGGAGATGGGCTTCCGCGCGACCCTGCGGCGCACGCGACCCGGACGGCGGCAGGTCGACCTGGTGGACGCGACCGGGGACGACGACGTGCTCCGCGGGCTCGTCCGAGAGGCGCTCGAGGCGGACCCGGACCTCGCCGCGGTCTACTCGATGTACGCCGCCGGCGGCAACGCCGCGACCGTGGCGGCCTTCGCCGACGCCGGGCGGACGTGCCGTGCCTTCATCGCCCACGACCTGGACGCCGAGAACCTCGCGCTGCTGCGGGAGGGGCGGCTGTCCGTGGTGCTGCACCACGACCTCGCCCTCGACCTGCGCCGCGCCTGCCACGTGGTGATGCAGGCCCACGGCGCCCTCTCCGGCGCCCCGCGGTCCTGGCACTCGGGGGTCCAGGTCGTCACGCCGTACAACATCCCGCCCGAGGCGGCCCGTTGACGGTCTGTTGAGGGATCGCCGGCGTTGACCTGCTGTGCTCGGACCCACAACCTGGAGCCGGCGCGGCACCGACGGGGTCGCGACGGAGTCGAGGAGGGGCCCGTGGGGCTGGACGTCGGGGTCATCGGGGTCGGGATGATCGGCCAGGAGCACATCGGCCGCCTCGACGGCGGACCCGGGGGCTGCCGGGTGGTCGCGGTGGCCGACGCGGACGCCGAGCGCGCCGCAGCCGTCGCCGCGCGGCTGCCGGCCGCCAAGGCCCTGCCCAGCGGCGAGGAGCTGGTCGCCTCCGACGCGGTCGACGCGGTCGTCGTCACCTCGTGGGGGCCGACGCACGAGCCGTACGTGCTGGCGTGCATCGCCGCCGGCAAGCCGGTCTTCTGCGAGAAGCCGCTGGCCACCACGCAGGAGGCCTGCCGGCGCATCGTCGACGCCGAGGTCACCGCCGGCCGCCGGCTGGTCCAGGTCGGCTTCAACCGGCGCTACGACCCCGCCCACCGGGCCCTCAAGCAGGCCGTGGACGGCGGCGCGATCGGCGCCCCGCTGATGGCGCACTGCGCCCACCGCAACGCCTCCGTGCCGCCGCACTACACGCGCGACATGTCCATCGCCGACACCGCCATCCACGAGATCGACGAGCTGCGCTGGCTGCTGGGCACCGAGATCGTCGCCGTGCAGGTGTTCACCCCGCGGAAGAGCAGCCGCGGGGGAGCGCTGCAGGACCCGCTGCTGGTGCTCTTCGAGATGGCCGACGGCGTCCTCGTCGACGTCGAGGTGTCGGTCAACGTCCACTACGGCTACGAGATCCGCTGCGAGGTGTCGGGGGAGACCGGCACCGTCGAGCTGGCCGATCCCGCTCCGGTGCGCCTGCGCCGCGAGGGCGCCGTCGCCGGTCTGGTCCCGGCCGACTGGCGGGAGCGGTTCGCCCTGTCCTACGACGTCGAGCTGCGCGAGTGGGTCGACACCGTCGTCGCCGGTGGGCCGCCGCAGGGCCCGAGCGCCTGGGACGGATACGCCGCGCAGGTCGTCTCGGACGCCGCGCTGCAGTCGCTGCACTCCGGCGGCCGGGTGGCGGTCGAGCTCCCCGCGCGGCCGGAGCTGTACCGGTGAGGGACCGCGCCGAGCCCCTGCGGATCGGGGTGCTGGGCGCCGCCCGCATCGCCGAGCGCGGCATCGCCGTCCCCGCGCGGGACACCGGCAGCCGGCTGGTGGCGATCGCCGCCCGGGACCCGGCGCGGGCCGGGGCGTTCGCCCGGGCGCACGGCGTCGAGCGCGTGCTGCCCACCTACGCCGACGTCCTCGCCGACCCGGACGTCGAGGTGGTCTACAACCCGCTGCCCAACGCGCTGCATGGTCCGTGGAACCTGGCCGCGGTCGCGGCCGGCAAGCACGTGCTGTCCGAGAAACCGTTCGCGTCGAACGCGGAGGAGGCCGCCGAGGTCCGGGACGCCGCGCGGGCTGCGGGCGGGACGGTCATGGAGGGCCTCCACCACCTCTACCACCCGGTGGTGCGGCGGCTCCTCGGTCTGGTGGACGCGGGTGAGCTGGGGGACGTCGTCCACGTCGAGGCGACGATCGCCATGCCGCCGCCGGACGACGGCGACCCGCGGTGGTCGCTCGAGCTGGCCGGCGGGGCGCTCATGGACCTCGGCTGCTACGGCCTGCACGCCCTGCGCAGCCTGGCGCCGTGGACCGGCGGCGACCCGGTTCCGGACGCCGCGCGGGCGGGGGAGCGGGCGGGCGCCCCGGGCGTCGACGAGTGGCTCGACGTCGACCTGCACTTCCCCTCCGGCGCCACCGGCACCGTGCGCTGCAGCATGGTGCACCCCGACCGGGACTTCTCGCTGCGCATCGTCGGCACCCGCGGGCGGGCGACCGCGCCGGCGTTCGTCGAGCCCAACCGGGACGACCGCGTGCTCGTCCGCACCCCGGCCGGTGAGCGGACCGAGCACCTCGGCACCCGGACGTCGTACACCTACCAGCTGGAGGCGCTGATCCGGGCGCTGCGGTCCGGGACCCCGGTCCCCACCGACGCCGACGACGCGGTGGCCACCATGACGCTGGTCGACCGGTGCTACCGGCTCGCCGGGCTCCCGCCCCGGCCGCGGGCGGGGATCGAGCTGCACCGGGCCGGGGCCTGACCCGGCGCTACAGCTTCTCGGCCGCGGCGCGCAGGTTCTCGGCGGCGAGGGCCAGGCCCTCCAGCCGGTCGTAGGCGGCGTCCTCGTGCTCGATGTTGACCGCCATGTCCGGGTCGACCTCGGCCAGCGCCCGCAGGAACTCCGTCCAGTAGTCCACGTCGTGCCCGACGCCCACGGCCACGAACCGCCAGCCGGGGTTCTCCGGCCAGGCGGTGCACCAGAAGCCGTAGCCGGTGGGCACCTTGCCCGGGGCGTCGGCCGGGACGCGCTCGAACGAGGTGTCGAGCACCCCGCGGATGTCGACCCCGGGGGTGATCATCGCGTCCTTGGCCGCGGCGTGGAACACCAGCGGGCCGAGGTCGCGGATGCAGGCGACGACGTCCATGCCCTGCCACATCAGGTGCGAGGGGTCCATCTCGGCGCCGATGTTGGCGGCGCCGATGGTGTCGACCAGCCGGCGCAGCGTGACCGGCGAGAAGACCAGGTTGTGCGGGTGCATCTCGATGGCCACCCGGACGTCGGAGGCGCGGGCGAGGGCGTCGATCTCCGTCCAGAACGCGGCCGCGACGCCCCACTGGTAGTCCAGGACGTCCAGGTAGACGCCGTCCCACGGGTTGACCACCCAGGACGGGTACCGGGCGTCGGGGTCGGAGCCGGGCGTGCCCGACATCGTGACGACGTTCCTGACGCCCAGCAGGCCGGCCAGCTCGATGGTGCGCCGCAGGTCGTCGGCGTGCTTGGGGCCGACGCCGGGCAGCGGGTTGAGCGGGTTGCCGTTGCAGTTGAGCCCGGTCAGCTCCATCCCGCGCGAGGAGAACGTCTCCAGGTAGTCGCGACGGGCCTGCTCGGAGGCCAGCAGCAGGTCGACGTGGCAGTGCGGGGAGGGGATGAACCCGCCGGTGTTGACCTCGACCGAGGTCAGGCCGCTGGCCTGCAGCACGTCGAGGGCCTCGGCCAGGGGGCGGTCGTGCAGGCAGGCGGTGTAGGCGCCGAGCTTGAGCGGCATGGGGGATCGGCCTCCGGTCAGTGGGTGGGGACGGGAACGGCGGCGCCGTCGGACTGCGCGGACTGCACGACGGCCTGGATGACCTGCATCGTGTGCAGCCCGTCGGCGAAGGTGGCGTTCGGCGGCAGCGGGTCGGGGGTGCCGACGATCTGGTCGAGGAACGCGCGGCACTGGTAGACGAACATCTCGGCGTTGCCGCCGCCCACGCCCGGGGCCTCCATCGGGTACCCGCCGGCGAAGTAGGGCATCTGCGGGCCGACGATGACCTGCCGGGCGCCGCGGGTGCGGGCCTCGGGCTGCGGGTCGTCGAACAGGTACTCGGAGGGACGGTGCCAGTCGAAGGAGGCGCGCCCGCCCAGCCCGTACACGTCGAAGGCCAGCCCGTTCGGCATGCCGAAGGCGGTGCGGGAGACCGAGAAGGACGCGGTGAGCCCGGACTCGAACCGGGCCGAGAACACGGCGGTGTCCTCGTTCTCGACCTCGCCCATCTCCTCGCTCACGGGAGCGGCGTTGTGGCCGACCACGGCGCCGAGCGGCAGCGGGCGCTTGGCGATCTGGGTCGACAGCGCCGCCCCGGCCACCGACACGATCGGCCCGCAGACGAACTGGCCGGCGTCGATGACGTGCGCGCCGATGTCGGCCAGCGCGCCGGAGCCGGGCCCACCCCGGAACCGCCAGCTGAGCGGGCCGCGGGGGTCGCAGGCGTAGTCGCACCAGTAGCGGCCGTCGAACAGGGTCAGCTCACCCAGCTCGTGGTTCTGCACGTGGTCGCGGATGGCCGCGATCGCCGGTGACCGGCGGTACGTGTAGCCGACCGCGGTGACGACGTCCGCGGACTGCTCGGCGGCGACCATCGCCCGGGCGTCGTCCAGGGAGCCGGCCAGCGGCTTCTCGCAGAGCACGTGCTTGCCGGCGGCGATGGCCGCCTCGGCGATCGGCCGGTGCAGGGCGTTGCCGACGACGATGCTGATCGCGTCGATCGAGGGGTCCTCGACGACCTCCTCCCAGCTGGGCAGGGCCTGCTCGAAGCCGTAGCGGCGGGCGGCGTCGCGGGCCAGCTGCTCGTTGGCGTCGGCGATCGCGGCCAGCCGGACCGGCGGGAGCCCCGCGCCGAAGACGGTGTTCACCTGGCGGTAGCCCGCGGCGTGGCTGCGGCCGGCCATCCCGGCCCCGATCACCGCCACCGACAGTGGTCGCTGCGACATGGCTGCTCTCCTCGTCATGGGGGTGGACGCCCGCCCTGGCGGTGCGGACGGCGGTCTCGCGGACGTGGCACGCTCCGGCGGGGGAGCGGCTGGACCCGGGCACTGTTAAAGCGCTTTAATGATGGCGCCGATCACAACAGGGCGCCGCGGTCGTGTCAAGGGAGGCGGTGGGTCGTCGTGGGCGCAGAGGAGGTCCCGCGTCGTCCGCGGCTGCAGGACGTCGCGGCCGAGGCCGGGGTCTCGCCGGCGTCGGCGTCGCTCGTGCTGCGCGGCGTCGCGGGCCCCAGCAGCGCCACCCGCGAGCGGGTCCTCGACGCCGCGGCCCGGCTGGGCTACCGGCCCGACCGCGCGGCGAGCCTGCTGGCCCGCCGGCGCAGCCGGCTGATCGGGGTCCTGATGGACGTCCGGAGCACCTTCCACGCCCAGCTCGTCGAGGACGTCCACGAGGCGGCCGAGGAGCACGGGTACGACCTGGTGCTCAGCACGGTGACCCGCACCCGGGACGAGGGGCGGGCGGTCGAGACGCTGCTCGACTCCCGCTGCGAGGCGCTGGTGCTGCTCGGCACGGAGGCCCCCGCCGCCCGGCTGCGCGCGCTGGACCGGCAGCTGCCCGTGGTGGCCGTCGGCCGCGCCGTGCCCTCGGCCGGGGTCGACGTCGTCCGGGTCGCCGACGACGACGGCGTCGCCCAGGCCGTCGACCACCTCGTCGGCCTCGGGCACCGCCGCATCGCCCACGTCGACGGCGGGCCCGGGGTCATCGCCGCCGGCCGGAGGCGCGGCTACCAGCGGGCCATGCGCCGGCACCGGCTCGGGTCGCACGTGCAGGTCGTCGCGGGCGACCACGGCGAGGCGTCCGGGGCCCGGGCGGCGCGCACGCTGTTCGCGTCCGACGCGCCCCCGACCGCCGTCATCGCCTACAACGACGCCTCGGCGGTGGGCCTGCTCGACGCGCTGCTGCGCAGCGGCGTGGACGTCCCGGGTCGGGTGTCGGTGGTGGGCTACGACGACAGCCCGCTCGCGCGGCTGGCGCACGTCGACTTGACCACCGTCAGCCAGGAGTCCGGGCAGCAGATGCGGCACGCGGTCGCCGCGGTGGTCGAGCGGCTCGACGGCGGCCGCAGCGAGCCGCGCGAGGTCGTCGTCCCCCCGCGCCTCGTGGTGCGGGGGACGACCGGCCCGCCGCCCGGGGAGCAGTGACCCCCCTCCGCGGCGAGGTCGCGCGGTCTCGCACGCTCCGCGGGCCGTGTGCGTGCGAGATCGCGTGATCTCGCCGGAGCGGGCCGCCGGACTTTGTCCTGACAACCGGTTGACAGTGGTGTGGGTCACCGGCGAGTCTTTCAAGCGCTTCAAGCCGAGTCGCCCACGCCCGCGGAGACCCCTCATGGCCGACGCCGCCATCGACTACAACCCGTTCGCCCCGGACTTCTACACGTCCGACCCGTTCGGGACCTACCGCCGGATGCGCGACGAGGCGCCGGTCTACTACAGCGAGCAGTGGGGCTGGTACGCCCTGACCCGGTTCGAGGACGTCCGGGCGGCCGCGCTCGACGCGGACACCTTCCGCAGCTTCGAGGGCATGGACATCGACGACAGCCGCCTGGAGCAGGTCCCGCCGGGGTCCATCGGCAGCATGGACAACCCGCGGCACGACCAGGTCCGCTCGGTGGTGCAGCCGTACTTCCTGCCGCGCCGGATCGCCGCGCTCGAGGACGGCATCCGCGCGGTGGTCCGCGACCTCGTCGCCTCCTGGCGGGACCGCGGCGCGGGCGGCCGGGGCACGGTGGACATCGCCCAGGAGCTGGCCTGGCCGATGCCGTTCGACGTCTTCTTCCACCTCATGGGCCTGCCGAGCCGGCACGACCGGGACCCCCTGGAGCGGGCGCGGCGCGAGCAGCTGGAGCACTGGACCCACGAGCTCAAGGACCGGGTGCCCGGCACCCCGCACCTGACCCCGGTGGCGCGGGCGGCGACGGCCGGCGTCCAGCAGTTCTTCATCGACCTGCTCGAGGAGCGCCGCAGGCACGGGCGCGACGACCTCGTCACCGAGTTCGTGAACGCCGACATCGACGGCGTGCCGTTCGTGGGGGAGCGGGTCACGACGGAGTCCGAGGTCAGCGGCCTGATGATGATCCTCTTCCTCGGCGGGGTGGAGTCCACCGCCGGGCTGACCGGCACGCTGTTCACGCTGCTCGCCGAGAACCCCGACCAGCGGGCGGTGCTGCAGGCCGACCCGTCGCTGATCCCCGCCGCCGTCGAGGAGGCCCTGCGCCTCATCACGCCGCTGCAGCTCACCGCCCGCACGACCTCGCGCGAGGTCACCCTGCACGGGGTCACCATCCCCGCCGGCGGGCGCGTCGTCCTGATCCCCGGCGCGGCCAACCGCGACGAGCGCCAGTTCCCCGACCCCGACCGGTTCGACGTCACCCGGCCCCGGGGCCGGCACCTGGGCTTCGGCGAGGGGGTGCACGGGTGCCTGGGCGCGCCGCTGGCCCGCCTGGAGGCGCGGATCGCCCTGGAGGAGGCCCTGCCGGTGCTGGGCGACTACGAGCCGGCCGGCCCGCCGACGTTCTACCCGAGCTCGCCGAACATGTACGTCTGGAGGAACCTCCCGATCACGTTCGGCGCGCCGGCGCGCCGGCCGCACGTCGAGGCCGTCCACCACCGGACGACGACCGTCACCCTCGCCACCGCGGAGTTCGAGGCCGAGGCGACGGTCGCCGCCAAGGAGGAGGTGGCCGACGGCGTCGTCGCCCTGACCCTGCGCGAGACCGGCGGCCGCCCGCTGCCCGCCTGGGAGCCCGGCGCGCACGTCGACCTCGTGCTCGACGCGGCGCCCACCCGGCAGTACTCGCTGTGCGGGGACCCCGCCGGCCACTCGGAGTACCGCCTGGGCATCCTGCGCGACCCGGACGGCCGCGGCAGTTCGCGGTTCGTGCACGACCGGCTGGCCGTCGGCGATCGGGTGCGGGTGCGCGGCCCGCGCAACAACTTCCCGCTGGTCGGCTCCCTCCGGTACCTGTTCATCGCCGGCGGCATCGGCATCACGCCGCTCCTGCCGATGATCCGGGCGGCGGAGGCCGCGGGCGCCGACTGGCGACTGGTGTACGGCGGCCGGCAGCGGGCGTCGATGGCCTTCCTCGACGAGCTCGCGTGGTACGGCGACCGGGTGTCGGTGCGCCCGCAGGACGAGACCGGGCTGCTCGACCTCGACGGCCTCCTCGGGAGGCCCGAGCCGGACACGCTCGTCTACTGCTGCGGCCCCGAGCCGCTCCTGGCGGCCGTCGAGCTGCGCTGCGCCGGCTGGCCGCGCGGCGCGCTGCACGTCGAGCGGTTCGCGCCCCGGCCCCAGGGCGAGCCGGCGCGCGCCGAGGCGTTCGAGGTCGTGCTGCGGCAGAGCGAGCTCACCCTGACCGTCCCGCCGGACCGGTCGATCCTGTCGGTCGTCGAGGAGGCGGGGGTCGGCGTCCTGTCCTCGTGCGCCGAGGGGACCTGCGGCACCTGCGAGACCGCCGTCCTCGACGGCGTGCCCGACCACCGCGACTCCGTCCTCACCGATGACGAGCGGCAGGCAGGCGACTGCATGATGATCTGCGTCTCGCGGGCCCGGGGCGACCGGCTGGTCCTCGACCTCTGACCCTGCAGCGGCACTCGTGCGGGTCGATGCCGGGACGGGATGACGGCTGGTGGCCGCGTGTCCGGACACGCTGCGGTGGCCCGGTGGCCCGGTGGCCCGATGGCTCGGTGGCCCGGTGGCCGAGGTGGCGACCGGGCGGCCGGCCGGGACGGTTTGCGTCGGCGGATCGGACGACCCGGGCCCAGGTCCTCGCCGCCCGCCAGGCGTTCGCTGCAGAGCCGGGCGTTCGGACTCACTGGTCTAGAACCCCAGGGCCCGCCAGGTGGCAGGCCCGACGATGCCGTCGGCCACCAGTCCGGAACGCCCCTGGAAGTACCGCACCCGGGCGTCCGTCTTCGGACCGAAGTCACCGTCGACGTCGAGTGGCGGGAGGCTGGGGTACCAGCGGTTCAGCGTCTCCTGGAGCCTGCACCGCGTCGCCCGTGCTCCCCAGCCGGATCGTCGGCATGGCCGGCGGGGGCGGAGGCGGCGGCGTGCCGCCCTGCATGACCTGGTTGAGCCGGTCCACGGTCAGCCCGCCGTTCGCGGCCCACCACATCAGCTCGACGTGCCCGTGGTCGGTGTGTGGTGAGGACCCGGAGTACGGGCGCCAGTCAACCGCGATCGACGACCAGATCCTCCGGTTGTGGATGACGCACTGGAGGCCGAGCTCCTGGGAGTTGAGCCGGAAGGTGTCCATCACCCCCCAGGACCAGGTGTTCCCGACGGGGGTCCCCAGGTCGGCGGCACGCCCCTCGGCGTGGAGGCTGAAGACGGATCCGCCGGTCACCGGACGGCAGTTGTAGATGCCGAGATTCGTCGCGCCCCGGTCCCCGTAGGCGCCGAGCCACCACGACATCAGGTTCCGTGCGCCCGGCGTGGGACCCCCGGTGCAACTCCGTGCGCCCTGGTAGCCGCCGATCTGGATGGTCACTGACCGGCGTCTTCCGGGGCGGGCACCGCATGGAGCGCCGGGTCGACGTGGTCCGGGTCCTCCGGGTCCTCCACGGGTGCAGGGGGTTCGGCGCTCACCTCGTCGGCGTCGAGCGCCATCTGCGGGTCGAGGTTCGAACTCGTTGGGCGCGCCGGGGTCACGGTCCGACACGAGGCACCTCCTCCATCTCGTCGGGACGGGTGCTCGGCGAGGTCCCCCTGGGGGCCCCTCGGGGGACCGGGCAGTGCGCATCCGCGCTGGAGACTCTGCCCACGTCCGCCGGCGGTTGACCACGCCCATGACCCCCGTTCCGGTCCCGCGGGCCGACGCGCGGGCGCGGCCACCACGCGGCGGTCCGCACGGCGCTACCGGACGTGTGAGGCCGAGGGGCACGGTGAGCAGCTCGGCGAGCGGGACCAGAGCATGTGCTCAGCGTCGATTCCGGGAACCGCGAGAACGGCGTGCGCCGCGCAGGTCTCGCAGCGGGAGCCGCTCGGTCACCCGCGGCGGTTTCCGCGGAAACCGCCGCCTCAGCGGGGCGGGGCGGTGGTGCTCCGGACGACGAGGCGGGGCGGGACCACGAGCTCACGCTGCTCGACGGGGACCCCGTCCAGCCGGTCGAGAGCCCGCCGCACGGCCAGCGTGCTCAGCTGCGCGACGTCCTGCGCGACGGAGGTGAGGTCGACCGAGGAGAGCCGGGCGATCCGGCTGTCGTCGTAGCCCGCCACGCTCACCTCGTCGGGCACGGCCCGGCCGGCCCGGCGCAGGACGTCGAGCACCCCGAGGGCGCAGCGGTCGTTGAAGACCGTGACCGCACCGGGCAGGGGGCCGGCCAGGAGGGTGCGGGCCGCGGCGGCGCCGTCGTCCTCGGTGAGCCCGCCGGGCACGACCCGCGGAGCGAGGCCGTGCCGGCGCACCGCGTCCCGGTAGCCCCGGCGCCGCTCGGCGGCCCCGGGGGCCCGCCCGCCGTCGACGTGCACCACGTCGCGGTGGCCGAGCGCCACCAGGTGGTCCACCGCCAGCTGCACGCCCTCGTCGTCGGCGGTCCGGACGACGTCCACCGCGGCGGACCGCACGGGCCGGGCGACGACCACCACGGGGAGGCGGGTCGCCAGGTCGGTGAGCTGTGCGGTGGGCGCCGAGGGGCCGAGGAGCACCAGCGCCTCGCAGCGGTCCCGCAGCAGGCTGTCGACCGCCCGCTGCTCGCCGCGTCCCGGTGTGACGGCGCTCAGCGCCAGCTCGTACCCGGCCTGCTCCGCGGCGTCGTAGAGCCCGGCCACCAGGTCGCCGTGGAAGGCGTGCTGGACCCCGAACACCACGCCGATCAGGCGGCTGCGGGAGCTGCGCAGCAGGCGGGCGCGCGTGTCGGGGCGGTAACCGATCTCGTCGGCGGCGCGCCGGACCCGCTCGCGGGTCGCCGTGCTCGCCCCCGGGGCGTCGCGCATGACGATCGAGACCAGGGCCGTGGAGACCCCGGCGCGGGCCGCGACGTCGGCCAGGGTGGGTCGCCGGTCGGGGCTCGTCGAGGGCACTGCGCGAGCGTAGTCCGAAGAGGTAGAACGTTCTAGTCCCCGGCCCTTGACGGAGGGAGGCGACGGGCGGCACGCTGACACCGACCTAGAACGTTCTAGCACAGGAGTCGGGATGGCGAACGAGACGGTGGGCGTGGCCGTGATCGGGTCGGGGCGGATGGGGGCCTTCCACGCGGAGACGGTGGCCCTGCGCCTGCCGCAGGCGCGGCTGGCCGCCGTCGTCGACCCCGCGCCGGGTGCGGCCGAGCGGCTGGCCGGGGCGCTGGGCGCGGACCGCGCGTACACCGACGTGGCGCAGGCCTGGGGCGACCCGGCCGTCCACGCCGTGGTGATCGCCGCACCGGCCCGGTCGCACGCCGACCTCGTGGTGGCCGCCGCGGCGGCCGGGCGGCACGTGTTCTGCGAGAAGCCGATGGCGATCACGCTGCCGGACGCCGACCGTGCGATCGACGCCGCCCGCGACGCCGGCGTCGTCCTGCAGGTGGGGTTCAACCGGCGGTTCGCGGCCGACTGGCGCGGGGCCCGGGCGCTGCTCGACGCCGGCACCCTGGGGACCCCCCGGCTGCTGCGGTCGATCACCCGCGACCCCGGCGGCTTCGACCCCGCCCGCGTCCTGCCCGACACGATCTTCCTCGAGACGCTGATCCACGACTTCGACACGCTGCGCTTCCTCAACCCCGGCGCCGAGGCCGTGGAGGTGTACGCGAGCGCCGACGCGCTCGTGGAGCCGTCCTGGCGGGACCGTGGGCTGCTGGACACGGCGGTGGTCACGGTGCGGTTCGACAACGGGGCCATGGCGGTGGCCGAGGCGTGCTTCGAGGCCTCCTACGGCTACGACGTCCGCGGTGAGGTGCTCGGCTCCGGCGGCATGGCCACCATGGGCGACGGCCGGCGCAGCGGGCTGGCCTTCTCCGGGCCGGCCGGCCGGCTGGTCGAGACCGTCCGCGGCGACCAGGAGCTCTTCCCCGGCGCCTACACCGCCGAGCTGGCGGCCTTCGTCGACGCCGTCCGCGCCGGGACCCGGGCCCCGGTGACCGGGGAGGACGCCCGCGCGGCGCTGGCGATCGCGCTGGCGGCGGCGGAGTCGGTGCGCACCGGCCGTCGCGTGCGGGTCGAGAAGTGAGGCCCCGTCCAGGGCACCGCCCCGAGCCTGCGAGGGGTGGGGAGGACGGGGTCCTCTATCGGCTGGCCGCCTCGGCCGAGATGCTCTTCCTCGACCTGCCGTTCGAGGAGCGGGTGCGCCGGATCCACGGCCTGGGCTTCGAGGTTGAGATCTGGGACTGGACGGCCAAGGACGTCGATGCGCTGGCGGCGACCGGCGCGACCTTCTCCTCGATGACCGGGTACGTCACCGGCACCCTGGCCGACGCGGACGGCGCGGCGGAGCTGCTGCGCACCGCCGAGCGGTCCCTCGCCGTCGCCGAGCGGCTGGACTGCCCGCGGCTGAACGTGCACGGGACCGGGCTGGACGGGCGCGGGCTGCCGGTGGTACCCGCCGAGGTCGTGACCCCGGCGATGTGGCTGACCGCCGCGCGCACGCTGGAGCGGCTGGCCGCGCTGGGGGAGCGGGCCGGGCGGGTCTTCACCCTCGAGAACCTCAACACCGCCGTCGACCACCCCGGCACGCCGTTCGCCCGCGCCGCCGACACGATCGCGCTGGTGGAGGCCGTCGGCAGCCCGCACCTGCGGCTCAACCTGGACATCTACCACGCGCAGATCGGCGAGGGGAACCTCGTCCAGCTCGTGGAGCGGGCCCTGCCGCTGGTGGGGGAGATCCAGGTGGCCGACGTCCCCGGCCGCTGCGAGCCGGGCACGGGGGAGATCTCCCACCCGGCGATCGCCGCCGCGCTGGACCGGCTCGGCTACGACGGCGTCGTCGCGCTGGAGGGCTGGGCCTCCGGCGACCCGGCGGAGGCCCTCGGGAGGTTCCGCACCGCCTACACCTGAGCAGCACGCCGAGCAGCCCCGCGGTCGACGACCGCGGGGCTCTCTGGCGTGCGCGGGATCCGGAAACGGCCCTCGACTAAGTCCTAATGTCCTGACATAGTGGGCGTGACCGGAACCACGTCGTTCTGCCGCCGACCCCGGAGGTCCGCCAATGCCGCTCGTCCGCATCGACGTCGTCGAGGCACGGCGCACCCCCGAGGAGCTGCGTCTCCTGGCCGACACCGTCCAGGAGGTGATGCTCGACGTCTTCGCCGCACCGCCGGGGGACCGGTACCAGGTGATCACCGAGCACCGTCCAGGGCAGCTCATCTGCGAGGACACCGGCCTGGGCATCGAGCGCACCGACGACCTCGTCGTCCTCCAGGTCTTCCAGCAAGGGCGCTCGGAGGAGCAGAAGCGGGCCCTCTACGCCGGTCTGGCGCGCCGACTGGAGGAGGCCGCCGGCCTCCAGCCCAGCGACCTCATCGTCTCGGTCGCCTCGAACACCCGCGAGGACTGGTCCTTCGGCCTGGGCCGCGCCCAGTTCCTCGAGGGCGACCTCTAGCCGCGGGGGGTGTCGTCCCCCTCTTGCCGTCCCGCCCCCCGGAGGGAGCACATGTCCGCACGGCCGACGTCAGGCGCCCTCCCCGGACGGGCGCCCGGGCAGGGTCCCGCTGCCGTGTCCGGCCGGCGACCGGCGGGCGATGCGCAGCCGCTCCCCCGCCGTGAGGGCGGCGCGCCGTGCCCGGGAGGAGCCGGCGACGGCCGGCTCCACCGCGGGGCTGTCGACCGCGCCGAACTCGTCCAGCATCCGGTCGATGGTCGCGAGCAGGGTCGAGTTGAGCTCCCAGAGGCCGGAGTGGCTGCGCGGGTCGCCGATCAGCAGGTCCTGCATCAGCGCCCGGCCACTGCGGAGCGCCTCGAGCGCTCCGGCCAGCCGGTGCCGCTCGACCTCTCCGGCATCCCGGGCCTCGTCGACGAGCACCCGGCCGAACTCGCGGACCACGGTGCCCATGCGTTCGAGGAGGCTCGCGACGGTGCGCCGGACGACGTCGGCGTACCCGGCGTCCTCTTCGACCCCGGTGCGTTCCCGGGTGGCGTCGTCCATGGCCCGGAACAGGGTGCGCAGCGACACCGAGGCGTGCTCCAGGGCGTCCAGGCCCGTCCGCGTCCCCCTGCCGACCGGCGGGACCCGCAGCGCCCGGACGTTGAGCCGGCGGCTCTCCTCGGCATGGGCCAAGGCGCGGTCGACCCGCGGGGCGTGCCGGTTGAGCCGACGAGCGTCCTCCAGCCAGCGGGTCGACTGCTCCGCGGTCACGGGACCGGCGCGCAGGGCCGACGCCGCGTCGTGCAGGAGGCAGGCGATCTCGTCGGCGAACCGGCCCAGCGCCTGGGTCGCGTACCGGGTCTGCACCGCCGGCGGGAAGACCACGTTGACCAGCACGCCGACGGCCGCCCCGATGAGCGTCTCGACGACGCGGCCGGCGCCGACGCTCTCCGCGCCCGACGCGCCCAGCACGAGCATGGCGCTGATGGGGACCTCCACCAGGTGTGGACCCAGGCGGAGCAGCTGACCGGCCAGGATCGAGGCGGCGACCAGCGCCGCGAGGCTCCACCACGTGAGCCCGACGACGGCGGCGAACAGCACCGCCAGGGCCACCCCGGACACCACGCTCAGCACCCGCTGGAGGCCGTTGAGCAGAGTGCTGCTGAGCGTCGCCTGCACCACGAGCAGGGCGGTGAGCGCGGCGATCAGGGGTGGCGGGGTGTGGAGCCCCACGGCCCCTGCTGCGAGGAACGCCGCGACGGTCGCCCCCGTCATGCGGGCCGCGCGGAAGGCGGCCGAGCGGCCTCGCCCGCGGACCAGCAGGCCCAACGCGGCGGCGTGGCTCCTGACCCACTGTCGCCAGGCGGTCACCTGCTCATCTTCACCCGTCTGCGGGGTCCCGGCCGCCCGGCTCGCCGCGCGAGGTCGGCACCGGGCACGCGTCCGGGGGCTGGACCGTGACCGTCCCGGAGCCGGGCTGCGGCGCGGCGGGCCGGCAGGCCTGGATCCTGTCCACGCTGCGTGCCGTCGGCTTCCTGTCCGTCGCCGACCTGGCACGTCAGCTGCGGGTCTCGCAGATGACCATCCGGCGCGACCTGCACAGCCTGCAGGCGACCAGCCGGGTCCGGCTGGTGCACGGCGGGGCCAGCCTCGCCCCGCGCGAGCTGCGGCGGGCCGCCTTCCTCGAGGTGCAGTGCACCGAGGAGCAGGAGCGGGTCGCGCAGCACGCCGCCGGACTGGTCGGCTGCCGGGACACCGTCGCGATCGACGCGGGCCCGACCGGCCTGGCGATCGCCCGCGCCCTGTCGCCGTCCTTCGCCGGGTGCGTCATCACCCACTCGCTGCCGGCGCTGACGCTGCTCACCAGGGAGCGTGCCGGGCGGGTGGTCGCCCTGGGCGGCGAGTTCCTGCCGGCCCGCTCGGCCTTCGTGGGACCGACGACGGAGGCCGCGGTCGCCCAGCTTCGGGTGCGGACGTTCTTCGTGTCACCTGCCGCTGTCGACCCCCGTGGCCTCTACGCGCAGTCGCCGGCGGAGGCGAGCGTGCAGCGGAGCCTCATGGAGATCGCCGACGAGGTCGTCCTCGTCGTCACCCACGAGACGTTCGAGGCTCCCGCGCCGGCCCTCGTCGGGCCGTTGGACCGGGTGACGGCGATGGTCTGCGACCGCCGGCCACCCGCAGGACTCGACGCCGCGCTGGCACGGGCGGGGGTGGTGCACGGTGTCGCCGGCTGCTGAGCCGGGGCGCCCGGCGTGCACCCGTCGCCGGGTCCTTTTCCGTCGTCGTGCGCCCTGAACCAGGGATGTGCGGAATCGATCCACGAATGTGCGATCCCGAACACGAGCGCGACTTGCAACTGCCATTTCGCACGCCTAGCGTCCCCGTCCTGAGAGGGGCGGCAGCTAGGAGCCACTGCTCTGTCCACTCCACTCCACACCAGGCCTGTGAACAGCCTGTTCCCCGAGAAGAGGCGCCAATGTCGGCGATCCATTCCTCACACGGCGGCCACTCCGGCGGCAAGTCCACCGGAGAGAAGGCCTCGCCCGCGCACAACCGCTTCCTCGTCAAGCTGACGGTGATCTCCACCCTCGGAGGTCTGCTGTTCGGCTACGACACCGGGGTCATTTCCGGTGCACTCCTCTATATGGGGGAGGACCTCAACCTCACCCCGCTGTCCGAGGCCGTCGTCGTCAGTTCGCTGCTCTTCCCCGGTGCGGCGTTCGGTGCGCTGCTCGGCGGCAAGATGGCCGACGCCCTGGGCCGCCGGGGCGCACTCTTCGTCTGCGCCGGGCTCTTCCTCGTGGGTGCGCTGATCACCGCCGTCGCCCCGAACGTGCCGATCATGGTGGCCGGCCGGATCCTGCTGGGCTTCGGCGTCGGTGCCGCGGCGGCAGTGGTGCCGCTGTACCTGGCCGAGATGGCTCCGGTGCACAAGCGGGGCCGCATGGTGACGATCAACGAGCTGATGATCGTCACCGGGCAGTTCCTCGCCTTCGCGATGAACGCGCTCCTCGACGCCATCATCCAGGACCCGCACGTGTGGCGCTGGATGCTCGCGGTCGCCGCTATCCCCGCCATCGCCCTGTTCGTCGGCCTGTTCTTCCTCCCCGACTCCCCCCGCTGGCTGGCGGTCCGGGGCCGGCTGGACGAGACCCGGCAGGTCCTCAACAGGAGCCGGCCGCCGGGGGAGGCGGCCGAGGAGTACAACATCGTCGCGGAGCACGCCCGGCGTGACGTCAACGAGGACAAGGGTGCGGCGCTGCGGGACCTGCGGGCCTACCCGTGGATGCGCCGGGTCCTGTGGATCGGGTGCGGGCTGGCCACGGTGCAGCAGGCCACGGGCATCAACACCGTCAACTACTACGCGCCGACCATCCTGGAGTCCACCGGCCTGGGGGCCAGCGCCTCCCTGGTGCTGACCATCACCGTGGGCGTGGTCGCGATCATCGGGACCGTTATCGGCATCATCCTGCTCGGCTTCATCAACCGCAGGCCGCTGATCATCACCGGCTTCATCGGGGTGGCCGCCGGGCACGCCGTCCTGGCGCTGTGCTTCCTGCTACCCGAGTCGGGCCTCCGCAGCTACCTGATCCTCGCGGCGATGCTGCTGGTCGTCTTCTTCGTGCAGACGTTCATCGGCACGCTGGTGTGGCTGCTGCTGTCGGAGATCTTCCCGATGACGATCCGCGGCTTCGCGATGGGCATCGCGGTGTTCGTGCTGTGGACCGTGAACGCGGCGATCTCCTTCGCGTTCCCGCCGCTGGTGGCCGCGCTGGGGGCGAGCCTGACCTTCGGTCTGTTCGCGCTCATCAACACCGGGTCGATCTTCTTCGTGACGAAGTACGCGCCGGAGACCCGGGGTCGCACGCTCGAGGAGCTGGAGGACAACTTCCGCACGCACGACGCCGCCCACCTGGTGCACGAGGCACCAGCCGGCGTCCGCGGAGGCTGAGCACCTCGTCCACCGGCGCCCGCCACCCCCGGACTGCCCGGGGGTGGCGGGCGCCGTCGCGTGCGGCGGAGCCCGGCGCAGGCGTCGTCAGCGGTCGTGGTGGTCGGCGTGCACGTCCGGCCGGGAGCCGGTCCCCCGCATCCGCCACGCCGGGTGCGCGTGGTGGCCGCTGCAGCCGGTCGCGGTGCGGTTCCGGGCGACGTCAGGTGCACGGGATCGACGGCCACGGGCGGGGCGGGCCGGGTCGGCACCCGGCCGGAGCCGGCCGTCAGGAGCGCACCTGGGGGCCCGCCGGTCGCCGTCCCGCGCTGCGCCCGGCTGGTGCAGCCGGTCCGCGCCCGGGGCAGCAGCCCGTCGTCCGGCCCGGCCCCGGTGTCGCCGGCGCCGGGCAGCCGGGGGGTGGTCGAGGCCGGCGGCGTCCGGGGTGCCCGGTCAGCAGCACGGCACGGCCCTGGCCCCCGGCGAGGGGTGTCCGCCGCGCGGTCGGGCACGTTCCCCGAGCCCCTGACGGCGCAGCCGGCGGCGGATCGTCGAGTGGAGACCGGACGCACCGGCGGGGACTGCGGGACCGGGCGCCGGTGTCTCAGGCGGCCCGCCGCGGCGACGGAGTGCCGGCGCAGTGGTCCGTCTGCGCCGCTGGCCCGGGGGGCTGCACCGGACCCTGTCGTCCGGGCCGGGTGAGGCCGGCGGTACCGGCGTCGCGAACGTGGCGAGGCGGGGCAGCGGGCAGGGCTCACCCTGCAGGACGGCGGCCGGCCGCGCGCCGGGGACCGTCCTCACCCGGAGCCGCTGAAGGCGCCGGGGTCGGGACTCCGGGCTGCGCGGCACGTCGGGTACGTGTCACCGAGGAGGTCCGAACGGCGTGCGACCGGCGCCGGCGGAGACGTGTCTCGCCGGCGCC
This sequence comes from Geodermatophilus sp. SYSU D01176, assembly GCF_054050015.1. NCBI lineage: Bacteria > Bacillati > Actinomycetota > Actinomycetes > Geodermatophilales > Geodermatophilaceae > Geodermatophilus > Geodermatophilus sp. SYSU D01176. The sequence continues at coordinate 44,811 of NZ_JBJGYN010000022.1, forward strand.
GGCCAGTCCGAGGGGTCGCTGCGACGGGGGACCGGGTGTCCGGCGACCCGAGGTGTTCGATCAGGCCCGGACCGCGTCGACCGGCGGGCGCCCCCTGGCCCCGCCGGGAGGGGTGGGGCCAGGGGGGTCTGTTTCCTCAGGCGTTCTGCGGGAAGCCCAGGTTCAGGCCGCCGTGGCTCGGGTCGAGCCAGCGGCTGGTGATGACCTTGCCCCGGGTGAAGAAGTGCACGCCCTCGGCGCCGTGGGCGTGCGTGTCGCCGAAGAGGCTGTTCTTCCACCCGCCGAAGGAGTAGTAGGCCATCGGCACCGGGATCGGCACGTTGATGCCGATCATCCCGACCTCGACCTCGTGCTGGAACCGCCGGGCGGCGCCGCCGTCGTTGGTGAAGATGGCGGTGCCGTTGCCGTACTCGTTGCGGTTGATCAGCTCGAGGGCGTGCTCGTAGGTGTCCACCCGCAGCACCGACAGCACCGGGCCGAAGATCTCGTCCCGGTAGACGCTCATGGTCGGCTCGACGTGGTCGACCAGGGTCGGGCCGAGCCAGAACCCGTTCTCGCCCCCGTCGGGGGTCACCTCGCGGCCGTCGACGACGAGCTTGGCGCCCTCCTTCTCGCCGGCCTCGACGTAGGACTCGACCCGGTCGCGGTGCCGCTTGCTGATCAGCGGCCCCATGTCGCAGCCCTTGCGACCATCGCCGGTGCGCAGCGTGTTCGTCCGCTCGGCGATCCGGGCGACCAGGTCGTCGCCCACCCCGCCGACGGCGACCACCGCGCTGATCGCCATGCAGCGCTCGCCGGCCGAGCCGAACCCGGAGTTCACCGCGGCGTCGGCGGCGAGGTCCAGGTCGGCGTCGGGCAGCACGACCATGTGGTTCTTCGCCCCGCCCAGGGCCTGCACCCGCTTGCCGGCCTTCGTGCCGGTCTCGTAGACGTACTGGGCGATCGCGGTGGACCCGACGAAGGACACCGACTGGATGTCGGGGTGCTCGAGCAGCCGGTCGACGGCGACCTTGTCGCCCTGGACGACGTTGAAGACGCCGTCGGGCAGCCCGGCCTCCTTCCACAGCTCGGCGATCCACAGCGACGCCGAGGGGTCCTGCTCGCTGGGCTTGAGGACGACGGTGTTGCCGGTGGCGATCGCGATGGGGAAGAACCACATCGGCACCATCACCGGGAAGTTGAACGGGCTGATGATCGCCACCGGCCCGAGCGGCTGGCGCACCGAGTGCACGTCGACGTTGGTCGAGGCGTTCTCGGTGAAGCCGCCGCGGACCAGCGAGGGCACGCCGCAGGCGTACTCCACGACCTCCTGGCCGCGGGAGACCTCGCCGAGCGCGTCGTCGAGGACCTTGCCGTGCTCGGCGGTGATGATCGCGGCCAGCTCGGGCTTGCGGGCGTTGAGCAGCTCGCGGAAGCGGAAGAGCACCGCGGTGCGCTTGGCCAGGGAGGTGTCGCGCCAGCCCGGGAAGGCGGCCGAGGCGGCGGCGACCGCTGCGTCGACCTCCTCGGTCGAGGCGAGCGGGACCTCGCCGATGACCTCGCCGGTCGCCGAGTCGGTCACGTCTCCGGTGCGGCCGCTGGCGCCCTCGCGCCGTTCGCCGCCGATCCAGTGCGGGATGGAGGTGGGCATGATGCCTCTCTCGGGAGTAGGTCCGCCGTCAGGGAGCGGTGTCGTCGGGGAGCGGGGTCTGCGGGAAGTTCGACCGGGACGTGTCGGCCTCAGGCCCGGAGGCGGGTCCGGAGGCGTCGGCGTCGGGGAGGGTCCCGGCGGGGAAGTGCTTGCCGACCAGCCGGCGGATCGCGTCGAGCATGCGGATGCCGGACTCGCGGGCCTGCTCGTCCCACCCGAAGACGCAGGTGGTGAGGACGCCGTCGAAGCCGATCCCCGCCAGCGCGGCGAAGGCCTCGTCGAAGTCGACGTCCCCCCGGCCGATCTCCATGTGCTGGTGGACGCGGGTGGTGTTGCCCGGCGGGTTGGTGATGTAGCGCAGCCCGTCGGAGGCCCGGTGGTCCATCGAGTCGGCCACGTGCACGTGGGTGAGCAGCTCGCCGGCGTTCGCGATGATCCCCGGCGCGTCGTCGCCCTGGTGGAAGGTGTGCGGCAGGCAGTACAGGAAGGAGAGGCACGGCGAGTCGATGCCGCGGATCATGTCGAGGGCCGGGAGGCCGAGCTCGATGAAGTCGTCCGGGTGCGGCTCCATCGCCAGCTTGATGCCCTCCCGCTCGAAGACGGGCAGCAGCTCCTCCATGGACCGCCAGAACATCGCCTCGGCGAGCTCCGGGGCCTCCGGCCGACCGCTGAACTCGGAGTTCATCGTGTCCACGCCGAGCTCGACGCAGATCTCGATGGCCCGCTTCCAGTAGCGGACGGCGGCCTGCCGCTCCACCTCGCCCGGCCCCGACCAGCGCATCACCGGCAGCAGCGAGGTGACGCCCACGCCGGCGTCGGCCAGCTTGGACTTGAAGGCGCGCACCGTGGCGGTGTCCACCCGCGGGTGCTTGAAGAACGGGATGAAGTCCTCGCGGGGGGAGAGCTCGATCCACTCGTAGCCCATCCCGGCCACGACGTCGGGCAGCTCCAGCAGCGGCGTCGTCCGCAGCATCTGCGGGTCCAGGGCGATCCTCATGACGGCGTGCCCTCCCGAGACTCCATCCGGACCTCGGTCCGCTGCCCGCTGCGCAGCGCCTCGACGCCGGCCGCGCACACGGCCTGGGCGGCGTAGCCGTCCCATGCCCCGGGACCGTCGACCTCGCCGCGGCGGGCGGCGTCCACCCACCGCTGCAGCTCGATGTCGTAGGCGCGGCCGAACCGCTGCCGGAAGTCCGGCGCGATGCCGGTCGACCGGGCAGCCCCCGACGGCCCGCCGGACGTGCGCACCAGGCCGGCGTCGAGGCCGATCATGGCGCTGCCGTCCTCGCCGACCACCTCGGTGCGCACCTCGTAGCCCACGCCGGTGCTGACGAAGCACTCGACGTCGACCATCCGGCCGCTCGTCGTCTCGAACAGCACCAGCAGCGGGTCGGACTGCCCCTGCACCGCGTGCCGGGTCGCCTTGGGCCGCAGCACGGTCACCGCGGCGATCTCCTCGTCGAGCAGGAACCGGGCGACGTCGACCTCGTGCACCACCGAGTCGTTGACCATCATCTCGCTGGTGAAGTGCGGCGGGACGGCGGCGTTGCGGTGCGCGCAGTGCACCAGCAGCGGCTCGCCGAGAGCGCCCGCGTCGAGCAGCGCCTTCAGCTCGGCGTACTCGGGGTCGAAGCGGCGCATGAAGCCGACCTGCACCAGCTGGCGGCCGGTGCGGGCGGTGTACTCGTCCTCGGCGCGCACCACGGCCAGCGAACTGGCCGCCTCCATGGTCAGCGGCTTCTCGCACAGCACCGGCTTGCCGCGCTCGATGCAGGCGAGCACCTGCTCCTCGTGGAACTGTCCGGGCGTGGCGATCAGGACGGCGTCGACGTCGTCGTCGGCGATCGCGGCCAGCGGGTCGCCGATCACCCGGCAGCCGGGCACGGTGGCGGCCACCTGCTCGGCCTTCTCGGCGAAGGCGTCGCTGACCACCACGACCCGGGCGCCGGAGATGCGGCTGTAGAGGCGGGCGACGTGGTCGGCGCCCATCATCCCGACGCCGAGGACGGCGACCCGCAGGTCGCGCGCGGGGACGTCGGCGAGGTCCGGGAGCGCCCCGGCACGGGTCTCGGCGGTGGTCACGCCCGGTCCTCCTCTGCACTGGCGGCCTTCGGGGTGCCGATCTGCAGCGACGGGAGCCGGCAGCCGGCGATGTGCCGGTGGGTGCGCTGGGCGATGGGGAACGGCTGGTCCGGCGGGCAGGGGTACATGTCCTGCTCGACGATGGCGAAGACGTCGAGCCCGTGCGCCTCGATCGCCTCGAACAGCGGCGGGTAGGCCGGGACCCCGGTCGGCGGCTCCACCATCGCGCCCATCCGCACCGCCTCGGGCCAGACGATGTCCTCCGCGAGGATCCGGTCGATGAGGACCGGGTCGACCTGCTTGAGGTGCAGGTAGCCGATCCGCTCGGGGTACTTGTTGATCAGTTCCAGGTTGTCGCCGCGGTAGTAGCTGACGTGCCCGGTGTCCAGGCACAGCGGCACGTACTGCGGGTCGGTGTCGGCGAGGAACCGCTCGATGTCGCGCTGCCAGCCGACGTGGCTCTCGGCGTGCGGGTGGTAGGCGATGGTGAGCCCGTACTCGTCCCGGATCGCGCGGGCCAGCCGGTCCACGCCCCGGGTCTTGGCCTGCCACTGGTCGGCGGTGAGCTCGCGGGACTCGATGTCCGCGCCGGTCTTCTGGTCGCGGAAGGTGTCGGGGATGACGACCACGTGGGTGCCGCCCATCGCCTGGGTCAGCGCGGCGACGTCCTTGACCTGGCCCCACACCGCGTCCCAGGAGTCCGGCCGGTGCAGGTGCTCGAACACGGTGCCGGCCGACACCTGCAGGCCCCGGGCGGCGAGCTCGTCGGACAGCTGCGCCGGGTCGGTGGGCAGGTAGCCGTAGGGACCCAGCTCGATCCACTCGAAGCCGCAGGCGCTGACCTCGTCGAGGAACCGCTGGTACGGCACCTGTTCCGGGTCGTCGGGGAACCAGACGCCCCACGAGTCGGGGGCGGACCCGACCCGGATCCGGGCCCGGCCCGGCTCGGGAGCGGCCTGGGCGGGGGCCGCGGGGTGCTGCGCGGTCATCTGTTCTCTCCTCCGTGGGGCGGGCGGGTCAGGACTGGGGGGCGTCGCGCTCGGGGACGGGGCGCTCGGGGACGGGGCGCTCGGGGACGGGGCGCTCGGGGACGGGGCGCTCGGACGGCGCGAGGTAGGCGGGCCGCTGCACGGCCTTCCAGCGCTCGTAGACCGCGCGGGCCTCCTGGGTGCTGGACAGCGTGGAGACCTCGCCGACCGGCACGTCCCACCAGGACTCGCTGGAGGGGGCGTCGATCAGCGGGTCGGTCTCGACGTGCACGACCGTCGTCCGGTCGCTGGCCTTGGCCTTGCGCAGCGCCGCCTCAAAGCTCGGCCCGTCCTGGGCGACCAGGACGTCGACGCCGAGGCTCGCGGCGTTGGCGGCGAGGTCCACCGGCAGCACGTCGCCGTCGAGCCGGCCGGACGCCGAGCGGTAGCGGTAGCGGGTGCCGAACCGCTGGGACCCCAGCTGCTCCGACAGTGCCCCGATGGAGGCGAAGCCGTGGTTCTGCACCAGGACGACGACGATCTTGACGCCCTCCTGGACGGCGGTGACCAGCTCGGTCGGCATCATCAGGTAGGACCCGTCGCCGATCATCACGAAGACGTCGCGGTCGGGGCTGGCCATCCGGATGCCGATGCCGCCGGGGATCTCGTAGCCCATGCACGAGTAGCCGTACTCGACGTGGTAGCCCTTGCGGTCGCGGACCCGCCACATCTTGTGCAGGTCGCCGGGCATGGAGCCCGCCGCGCAGACGACGACGTCCCGCGGGGCGGAGACCTCGTTGACGATGCCGATGACCTCGTTCTGGGTGAGCCGGCCGCCCTCGCCGGCGCTGGGCACCTCCGGGTGGTAGGCGGCCTCGACGGTGGCCTCCCACGCCGCGGCGAGCTCGGCGGTGCGGGCCCGGTAGCCGTCGTCGACCGACCAGCCGGCCAGCGCGTCGCTCAGCGCGGTCAGCGTCTCCCGGGCGTCGGCCTGCACGCCCACCCCGGCGTGCTTGACGGCGTCCATCGAGCCGATGTTGACGTTGACGAACCGCACGCCGGGGTCGTTGAAGGCGGTGTGCGAGGCGGTGGTGAAGTCCTGGTACCGGGTGCCGATCCCGATGACGACGTCGGCCTCGCGGGCCAGGGCGTTGGCCGCCGTCGTCCCGGTGGAGCCGATCGCGCCCACCGACTGCGGGTGGTCGTAGGGGAGCGCGCCCTTGCCGGCCTGGGTCTGCCCGACCGGGATGCCGGTGGCACGGACGAACGCGTCGAGGGCCTCGGTGGCCTGCGCGTAGATGACCCCGCCGCCGGCGACGAGCAGCGGCCGCCGGGCCGAGCGGATCACCTCGACCGCGCGCTGCAGGGCGGCCGGCTCGGGCAGTGGCCGGCCGACGTGCCAGGTGCGCTCGGCGAACAGCTCCACCGGCCAGTCGAACGCCTCGGCCTGCACGTCCTGCGGGAAGCAGAGGGTGACCGCGCCGGTCTCGGCCGGGTCGGTGAGCACCCGCATCGCGCCGAGCAGCGCGCCGGGCAGCTGCTCGGGCCGCCAGATGCGGTCGAAGTAGCGCGACACCGGCCGGAAGGCGTCGTTGACGGTGACGTCGCCGCTGTCGGGCCGCTCCAGCTCCTGCAGCAGCGGGCCGGCCGAGCGGGTCGCGAAGGTGTCAGCGGGCAGCAGCAGCACCGGCAGCCGGTTGATGGTGGCCAGCGCGGCGCCGGTCAGGAGGTTGGTCGAGCCGGGGCCGACGCTGGTGGAGACCGCCCAGGTCTGCAGCCGGTCCCTGGCCCGGGCGTAGGCGACGGCGGTGTGCACGACGGCCTGCTCGTTGCGGCCCAGCACGTAGGGCAGCGCGCCGGGGGTGTCGATCTCGGCCTGCAGCAGCGCCTGGCCGAGCCCGGCGACGTTGCCGTGCCCGAAGATGCCGAAGCAGCCGGCGAACAGCCGCTGCCGCTGCCCGTCGCGCTCGGTGTGCTGCTGGGCCAGGAAGCGGACGACGGCCTGGGACACGGTGAGCCGCACGGTCTCGGTCCGTGCCGGTGGGGGGTACTCGCTCACGGCAGGGGGGCTCCGTTCTCGTCGGTGCCGGCGGGGGAGTGCAGGGGGAGGCGGGGGTCGACCGGCTCGTCGGCCCAGGTGCCGCGGATCCAGGTGTGCGCGGGGTCGTCGACGATCCGCCAGGCGCGCTCGTCGCCGGGGCCGGCCATGACGTTCAGGTAGTAGAGGTCGTGGCCCGGTGCGGCGATCGACGGGCCGTGCCAGCCGTGGGGGATGAGGACCACGTCGCGGTCGCGCACCTCGGCCAGCACGTCGATGGGGCGGTCGGGGGTGCCGTAGACCCGCTGGTAGGCCAGGCCCGGCTGGCCCTCCGGCCCGGGGGCAATCTCGAAGTAGTAGATCTCCTCGAGCTCGCTCTCCACGTCACTGGTCTCGTCGTGCTTGTGCGGCGGGTAGGACGACCAGTTGCCGCCGGGGGTGAGGACCTCGCAGGCGATGACCGCGTCGGCCTCGAAGACCCCGGCCGTGGCGAAGTTGTTCACCTGGCGGCTGCACCGGCCCGCGCCGCGCAGCTCGACGGGCACGTCCGCGGCGGGGCCGTAGCGCACCGGCAGCCGCCGCCGTGCGCGGGCACCGCAGAGGGCGAAGCGCCCGCCGTCCCGGCTGGTCAGCGTCGCCGTGGCCCCGAGGGGGAGGTAGGCGAAGTCGGTGGGGCCGGCGAAGACGCCGCTGCGCCCGGCGAGGGTGAGCACCGCGTCGTCGCACTCGACGGTCAGTCCCCCCTCCAGCGGGACGACGACGACCTCGTCCGGACCGGTGTCGAACGTGTGCGCGGCCCCGGGTGCGAGCTCGAGCACCCGCAGGCTGGTGTGTCCCCAGCCGGCGGACTCGGGCGTCACCTCGAGGGCGTACGGCCCGGCGGCGGCGCTGCCGGCGGGCAGGTGCTGCGACTGGGTGGTCGCGGTCATTCGGCTGCTCCCTGGTGAGGATCTGGAACGGCCACCCTCGAGGGCCCGGCGCCGATCCTGCGAGACGTGGGGGGAAGGGTGGTCCTCAGTGGACGAGGGAGACCGCGGTGTCCACCGCGGCGGCGACGTCGTCGTCCGGCGGGTAGAGCAGGGTGCGGCCGACGACGAGGCCGCGCACCGCCGGCAGCGCGAGGGCGTCGCCCCACTGCGCATAGGTCTCCTCCGGCCGGCGGGAGGGGTCCCCGCCGAGCAGCAGCGTGGGCAGGGTGGTGGCGTCCATGACCCGCTCCATCTCGGCGACCACCGGGAGCTTCAGCCAGGTGTAGGCCGAGGTGGCGCCCAGGCCCTGGGTGATGTGCACGGACTTGATGACCGCGTCGGGGCTGAGGTCGTTGGTCACCCGGCCGTCGACCCGCCGGGACATGAACGGCTCCAGCATCGCCACGACGCCGGCCCGCGCGAGCTCGGTCACCGCGCGCCCGGAGGTCTCCAGCATCTGCACCGTGCCGGGGTCGTCGAGGTCGATCCGGTTGAGCATCTTGGCGGCGTCGAACCGCGCCTCGACGACCCCGGCGACGTCGTAGCCGGTCATCCGGTCGTCCAGCTCGAAGCTGGCGCCGGCCAGGCCGCCGCGGTTCATCGAGGCGACCACGACCTTGTCCTCGAGCGCGCCGAGCAGCAGCAGGTCCTCGGCGATGTCGGCGGTGGCCAGCAGGCCGTCCACGCCCGGGCGGGCCAGCGCGGTGCGCAGCCGGTCGAGCATGTCGGTGCGGCTGTTCATCGCCGCCGGCCGGCCCTGGGCGGCGAGCGCGCCGCGGGCCGGGTGGTCGGCGGCGACCAGCATCAGCCGGCCGTCCTCGGGGAGGAGGGCCGGCCGCCGGCGGCGTGCGGCCAGCGCCCGGCGGATGGCCTGCGGGTCACGGCTGCGCAGCTCGGTCACCTCGGCGTAAGTGCTGCACACCGGCCGGGAGCCGCGGGCGTCGGAGGCGGGGGCCTCGGTGGGGGACAGGACGGTGTCAGACACGGGAGCCCTCCAGGGACGCGGTGACGTGCTGCTCGATCTCGGCGGCGGTGGGCATGGCGGTGGAGCACTCCAGCCGGGAGGCGACGATCGCGCCGGCGGCGTTGGCGTTGCGCAGCAGCTGCTCCAGGGGGAGCCCGGTCAGCAGGCCGTGGCACAGGGAGCCGCCGAACGCGTCGCCGGCGCCGAGGCCGTTGACGACCTCCACCGGCGTGGGCGGGACGACGACCCGCTCGGTGCGCGTCTTGCCGAGGACACCGCGGGGACCCTGCTTCACGATCGCCAGCTCCACCCCAGCCTCGAGCAGCGCGTCGGCTGCCCGGTCCGGCTCGGTCTCCCCGACGGCGACCTCGCACTCCTCGCGGTTGCCCACGGCGACGGTCACGTGCGGGAGGGCCGCGCGCACCTGCGCCGTGGCCTCCTCCTGCGATGACCAGAACATCGGCCGGTAGTCCAGGTCGAGCACGGTGTGCCGGCGCCGTCCCCGGGCCTCCCAGGCCGCGTGGTGCGCCGACCGGCTGGGCTCCTCGGACAGCCCCGTGACCGTCGCCCAGAACAGCTCCGCGTCCCGGATCGCGGCCAGGTCCAGGTCCTCCGGCCGCAGCTGCAGGTCCGGGGCCGTCGGGCGGCGGTAGAAGTACAGCGGGAAGTCGTCCGGCGGGAAGATCTCGCAGAAGGTGACCGGCGTGGGGTGGGCCGGGTCGACCACCACGAGCCGGTCGTCGACGCCGAGGTCGCGCAGCGCGCGCCGGACGAACCGGCCGAACGGGTCGTCGCCGACCCCGGTCACCAGCGCGGTGGCGTGGCCGAGCCGCGCCGCGGCGACCGCCACGTTCGCCGCGCTGCCGCCGAGGAACTTGCCGAAACTCTCGACGTCCTCCAGACCGACGCCCACCTGCAAGGGGTAGACGTCCACCCCGCTGCGGCCCATCACCACCATCTCAAAGGTGTCTGTCACGGTGCTCCGTCCCCTCGCCCGTCGACGTCGGCCTGCCCCTGGGACTGTGCTCCCGGCCACACGGACGTGTCAAGACTTTGTCAGGACATAAAGGCAAAGAGAGCCCCGACGTCCGATCCCCCGCACAGGTGAGGACGACAGGACGTACTGAGGTGCGATCATGTGCAGGCGGAGCCGAGTTCCCGGCCGAGCCCGTGCGGCGCCCGCAGCCGAGGAGGTCCCTGTGCTGACGTTCGACATCGACCGCTCGAGCCCCACGCCGCTGTACTTCCAGCTGGCCCAGGCGATCGAGGGGGCGATCGCCGGTGGGGACCTGCCGGCCGGCTCCCGCCTGGAGAACGAGGTCCTGCTGGCCCAGCGCTACGGGCTGTCGCGGCCGACCGTGCGCCGCGCGGTGCAGGAGCTCGTGGACAAGGGGCTGCTGGTCCGCAAGCGCGGGGTCGGCACCCAGGTGATCCAGCCCCACGTGCGCCGGTCGGTCGAGCTCACCAGCCTGTACGACGACCTCGTGCGCTCCGGCGAGGCGCCGACCACCGAGGTCCTGTCGCTGGAGCGGGTGCCGGCGCCGGCCGACATCGCCGAGGAGCTCGACCTGGCCGAGGGGGACGACATCGTCGTCGTGCGCCGGCTGCGGCGCTCCCACGGGGAGCCGCTGGCGTTGCTGACCAACCACCTGCCGGGCCGGTTCGAGCCGACCGTCGAGGACCTCACCGAGCGCGGCCTGTACCAGTACCTGCGCGCACAGGGGGTGCACCTGCGGGTCGCCCACCAGCGGATCGGCGCGCGGCAGGCTCGCGCGGACGAGGCCCGGCTGCTGGAGGAGCCGCCGCGCTCGGCGCTCCTGACGATGCAGCGGACGGCGTTCGACGACCAGGGGGTGCCCGTGGAGCTGGGCCGGCACGTCTACCGCGCGTCCCGCTACGACTTCGAGACGACGCTCGTCGGCCGCTGACCGGCCCGGGGCGCCTGTCGGGGCCTCGGCATGACCTGCCTCTCAGCGCGGCCCGCGTGGCCCGTGGTGTCGGCCACATCTGCTCACTCCTGGTGGGGACACTCACAGTGTCCGGGCGAGATATGCCAAGCGATGCGGACGACCATGGGTGTCGAGACATCGACCGACACCCATGGAGACCGCCATGCAGGGCACCGCCTTCGCCATCGCCGCCACCACGCCCGACCTGGGGTGGACGGGTTCGCTGCGCCGCCGCCGGGCCGAGCGCCAGGCCCGCCGCGCCCTCGAGCGCGAGATCGCCGACTACGCCACCGCCAGCGACCGGGACGACCTCGCCGCCCTGATCGCCGGCCGCGGGGTCGCCGACAGCGAGGCCGCCGCCGCCCTCGTCCGCCAGGCGCGCCGCGACCTCTTCCGCGCCCACTGAGCAGCGGCCCCGTCCGGGGCTGACCCCGTCCGGGGGCTCGCCGCGGCCCCGTCCAGGGTCCCGCCGCGAGCCTGCGAGCGGTGGGGAGGGCGGGGTCCTCTCTCAGTCGAAGGGGTTCTCGCCAGCCTCGATCTGGACAGCGAACTCCCGCAACGCCGCCTCGTCGGGGGTCCCGCCGGCGTCCCGGATCGCGGCGTCCAGCGCGGCGAGGACCTCGTCCGCGGGCCGGCCGGCCAGGGCGTCGCCGATGGCGGCCAGCGTGGGAGCGACCCGCTCGCTCAGCAGGCTGGCCCGCCGGCGCACCGGCGGACGCAGCAGGTGCAGGAGCTCCGCCTGGAGTCCGTCCCTCGATCGACGTGCCACGTGGGGCCTCCTCGGCACACGGGGGAGCCCGCCGGCGGCCCAGTCCCGGCGCGGACCCGGCAGCGAGCCGCCGTCAGTGGACACCGGCTCGTCCCGCCCGGGCAACCCCGCCGGCTCCGGCGGCGCGGTGGACTCCGCGCGTTCGGAGCCCCGGCAGTGTGCCTGCCGGCACGCCGCCCCGCGCACAAGGCCAGGTCTGCGGCGCCTCTCGTCGTCCCGCCCATCCGCCCGCCCGGCTTCGGCCGGACCGGCACCACGTGGCCATCGAACCGTTATCCCCAACTAAAGGCGAGCTTGACAGGAGCGTCGGAGGCCCCGACGAAGGGGAGCGGTCAGGCCGGCACGCGGCGGGCGCACTCCGGGCAGGGTGCCACCGAGCCCAGGCCGCGCCGCCCGGCCCAGCTGCCCTGGACGACGGCCACCGGGGTCCCGCACACGGCGACCCACGGCGGCGGCCCGTCGGCGGCGTCCCGGGGAACGGCGTGCGCCAACTCGCTCTCCTGGTCGCGTCCGGCCGCGTGCGGAGGGCTCGTCATGGCCCACAGCATGGGCCCGGAAGGGCACGCGAGGCGGGCGCGGGGTCCCTTGATCGGTCCCCCCGGCAGCGGCAGGCTGTGACCCACAGCACACACGCGGATGGGCCCAGGAGGTCGTCGTGCAAGCACGCGTCGGAGACCGGATCGTCGTCCACTCCACCCACCAGGGAGAGCCCGAGCGCACCGGCCGGGTGCTCGAGGTCCGGGGAGAGGGCGGCGGCCCGCCGTACGTCGTCCGGTGGGACCCCGACGGGCACACCGGCGTCTTCTACCCGGCGGGCACCTGCGCCGTCGTCCCCGAGCCGGCGAACGGCTGAGCGGCGTGGGCAAGGAGACCGTCGCTGCGCCGGGCCCGCGGCCGGCCGAGAAGGTGCGCAACGTGGCCCTCGTGGGCCACGCGGCCGCGGGCAAGACCACCCTCGCCGAGGCGCTGCTGGTCGCCACCGGCGCGCTGACCCGGGCCGGCCGGGTCGAGGACGGCACCACCTGCCTGGACAGCGAGGAGGTGGAGGTCCGCCAGCAGCGCTCGGTGTCCCTCGGCGTGGCCACCGTCGAGCACGACGGGCACCGCATCACCCTGCTGGACACCCCCGGCTCCCCGGACTTCGTCGGCGAGCTGCGGGCCGGGCTGCGCGCGGCCGACGCCGCGCTGTTCGTCGTGTCCGCGGTGAACGGCGTCGACGCCGGCACCGTGCAGCTGTGGGAGGAGTGCGCGGCGGTCGGCATGCCGCGGGCGGTGGTCATCACCCAGCTGGACCGCGCGCGGGCCGACGTCGAGGAGACCGTCCGGCTGTGCCAGACGATGCTCGGCGCCGGGGTCTACCCGGTCCACCTCGTCGACCGGGGACCGGACGGCAGCGTCTCCGGGGTGGTCAACCTGCTGCAACCGGGCGCCGAGGCCCCGGACGCCGACCGCCTGCGCAGCGAGCTGATCGAGGGCATCATCGGCGAGAGCGAGGACGAGGCGCTGATGGAGCGCTACCTCGCCGGTGACGAACTGGTCCAGGGCGACCTGGTGAACGACCTGGAGACCGCGGTCGCGCGCGGCCACTTCCACCCCGTGCTCTGCGCTGCGCCGCTGCAGGGCATCGGCATCGACTCGCTGCTCTACCTGCTGGTCAACGGCTTCCCGTGCCCGGTGGAGCACGGCTGCCCACCGGTCACCCGCCCCGACGGCTCCCCGGCGCCCCCGCTGTCTTGCGACCCCGACGGCCCGTTGGTCGCCGAGGTGGTCAAGACGACGACGGACCCCTACCTGGGCCGGGTCTCCCTGGTCCGCGTCTTCTCCGGCACCCTCCGCCCGGACACCGCGGTGCACGTCTCCGGGCACGGCATGGCCGACCGCGGACACCCCGACCACGACGTCGACGAACGGATCGGCGCGGTGAGCTCGCCGCTGGGCGCGACCCTCCGCCCGGTCGCCGCCTGCCCGGCCGGCGACATCTGCGCCGTCGCCCGCCTCTCCGCCGCCGAGACCGGGGACACCCTCTCCTCGCCCGAGGACCCCCGGCTGGTGCCGCCGTGGGACCTGCCCACGCCGCAGCTGCCGGTCGCGGTGGAGGCGGCCTCCCGGGCCGACGAGGACCGGCTGGCCACGGCCCTGTCCCGGCTGGTCGCGGAGGACCCGACGGTCCGCCTCGAGCGCCGCCCCGACACCGGGCAGCTGCTGCTGTGGTGCGTCGGGGAGGCGCACGCCGAGGTGCTGCTGGAACGGCTGCGCAGCCGGCACGGCGTCGCGGTGAACACCGTGCCGGTCCGGGTGCCGATGGTGGAGACCCTGGCCGGGCCGGCGCGGGTCACCGGCCGGCTGGTCAAGCAGTCCGGCGGGCACGGCCAGTACGCCATCGTGGTCGTCGAGGCCGAGCCGGGGGAGCCGGGCTCCGGCGTCGTCTTCGAGCAGCGCATCGTCGGCGGCACGGTGCCCAGCCAGTACCACGGGAGCGTGGAGAAGGGCATCCGCGCGCAGGCGGAGAAGGGCGTGAACGGCGACCGGCCGATCGTCGACGTCCGCTTCACCCTCGTCGACGGCAAGGCGCACTCGGTGGACTCCTCGGACGCGGCCTTCCAGGCCGCCGGCGCGCTCGCCGTCCGCGAGGCCACGGCCGCCGCGGGCACCCGGGTGCTCGAGCCGTGGTGCGAGGTGCAGGTCGTGGTGCCGGGGGAGTACGTCGGCGCGGTGATGAGCGACCTGTCCGGACGGCGGGCGCGGGTCACCGGCAGCGACGCCGACCCCGAGCGGGACCGGACCACCGTGCGCGCCGAGATCCCCGAGGTCGAGCTGCTCGGCTACGCCGGTGCGCTGCGCTCGGTCTCCCACGGCACGGGCAGCTTCACCCGCCGCCCGCTGGGCTACGAGCCGGCGCCCGCGTCGCTGACCGCCGTCCCGGCCTGAAGGAGGGGCCCCGACGTCCTCACCGCTCGCAGGCTCGCGGCGAGCCTCTGGACGGGGCCGACGGGAGTCTGCAGGGGGCCGCCCGTCCTCCCCACCCGTCGCGGGCTCCGGGGCGGGGCCGGCGTCGACCGCCCGCGGGGAGTGTCGGCCCGTGGGAGGGTCGGCGCGGGACACTAGCCTCGGGGGCCGGTGTCCAGCGGGTGCGGAGGTGTCGTGACGTCGTCCAACGGGCCGTCGGCCGCCGCCTCGGCCCGGCGGGGGGCGGGCGCGTCGGTCGTGTCGGACCGCAACACCCTGCCCGACCGGGTGTGGACGCTGCCCAACGCGCTGTCGGTGCTGCGGCTGCTCGGCGTGCCGCTCTTCCTCTGGCTGCTCCTGGGTCCGCAGGCCGACGGCTGGGCCGTGGTCGTGCTCATGGTCGCCGGCGCCACCGACTGGGCCGACGGCAAGCTGGCCCGCGCGCTGGGGCAGTCCAGCCGGCTGGGCGCGCTGCTCGACCCGGCCGCCGACCGGCTGTACATCGTCGCCACGCTGGTCGCCTTCGTGCTCCGCGACGTCGTCCCGCTGTGGCTGGTCGCCGCTCTGGTCGGGCGCGAGCTGGTGCTGGGGGTGGCGCTGCTGGTGCTGCGCGTGCACGGCTGGCCGCCGCTGCAGGTGCACTACCTGGGCAAGGCGGCGACGTTCATCCTGCTCTACGCCTTCCCGTTGCTGCTGCTCGCCGACGGCGACGGGCCGGTGGCGGCCGTCGCGCAGCCGGTCGCGTGGGCGCTGACGATCTGGGGGAGCGCCCTCTACCTGCTCGCCGGCGTCTTTTACGTCGTCCAGGTGGCCGGGCTGGTCCGCGCCGACCGGGCCGCCAGGGCCGCTCCGTGACGACCGTGCAGCGCGGTGGCGGGCCCCGCTCGCTGGGCGCCTCGCTGCTCGACCAGGTGCTCGCCGAGACCCTCGACCCGGCCTACGCCCGCGCCGCGCGGGCCCGGGAGGCGCGCGCCGCGGCGGAGCCGCCCCCGCCGTCCCGGTGGCGCCGCGGGCAGCTCGCCGTCGCCGGGGTGATGGCCGCCGCCGGCGTCCTCGCCGCCGTCACCTACGACCAGGCCGCCGCCGGCGCGCAGGGCCGCGAGGAGGTCCGCATGGCGCTGGTCGCCGAGGTCGAGAGCGAGTCGGCGACCACCGACGAGCTGGCCGCCGACCTGGAGCGGCTGCGCGCCGACGTGACCGCCGCCCGGGACGACGAGCTGGCCGCCACCGCCGTGGGGCAGCGGGCCCTCGAGCGCCTGGCCGACGCCGAGCTCGCCGCCGGGGCGCTCCCGGTCAGCGGCCCCGGCCTGCTGGTGACCCTGGCCGACGCCGCGCCCGACGCCGACGCCGACCCGGTCGGTGGGACGGCGGAGGGCGACCCCCGCGGCCAGGTGCGCGACGGGGACCTGCAGCTGGTGGTCAACGCGCTGTGGGGCGCCGGCGCCGAGGCGGTCGGCATCAACGGCCAGCGGCTGGGCCCGACGACGGCGATCCGCTTCGCCGGCGAGGCGGTCCTGGTCGACTTCCGGCCGGTCACCAACCCCTATCTGGTCAGCGCGGTCGGCGATCCGGAGACGCTGCGCGGCCGTTTCCTGTCCAGCCCCGAGGTCGGCGCCCTCGCCGTCATCTCCGAGACCTACGGACTGCGCTTCGAGTTCGCCCAGGAGGACGAGCTGTCCCTTCCCGCCGGGAGCCCCCCCGAGCTCCGTTCCGCCGTCCCGGTGTCCGAGGTGCCGCCCGCCGTGTCCACCGACGACGTGGCCCCCGAGCAAGCACCGGGGGGCTGACCGTGATCCCGATCCTCGGCCTGGCCGCCGGCATCCTGCTCGGCCTGGCGTTCGACCCGACCGTGCCGCTGTGGCTGCAGCCCTACCTGCCGATCGCCGTGGTCGCCGCCCTCGACGCGGTGTTCGGCGGCTTTCGCGCCCGGCTGGACGGGATCTTCGACGCCAAGGTGTTCGTCATCTCGTTCGTGTCCAACGTGGTGGTGGCCGCGCTGGTGGTCTTCCTCGGCGACCAGCTGGGCGTGGGCGCGCAGCTGTCCACCGCCGTGGTCGTCGTCCTCGGCATCCGGATCTTCGGCAACGCCGCCGCCATCCGGCGGCACGTGTTCCGGGCATGAGCGAGCCGCGCCCGGCTCCCGGGCCCGACGAGCGGCCGGAGGGCGACGTCCACCCCGGGGACGACGCCCCGGACCCGGACGTCCCGGACCTGGACGCGCCGGACCCGGATGCGCCGGACCGGGGCGCCCCGGCGCCCGCGGCGGACGCCGACGCGCCCGCGGCGGAGCAGCCGGCCGAGGTGGAGGAGCCGGCCGCGGTGGCCCGGCCGGCCGCCGCGAGGCCGCGGCGCCGGCGGGACCCCCTCGCCGCCGCGCTCATCGGCGTCCTCACGCTGCTGCTCGGCTTCGCCTTCGCCGTCCAGGTGCGCACCACCGGGACGGGGGAGGACTACGCGACCCTCCGCGAGGAGGACCTCGTCCGCATCCTCGACGACCTCGAGGCCCGGGAGGACCGGCTGCGCGAGCAGATCGCCGACCAGCGGACCGCGCTGGGGGAGCTCAACAGCGACGACAGCCAGTCCGAGGCGGCGCTGCACGCGGCCCAGGAGCGGGCCGAGGCCCTCGGCATCCTCAACGGCACCGTCGCCGCCCAGGGACCGGGCCTGGTCATGACCCTGCGCGACCCGGAGGGCCAGGTGCGGGTCGCCGACCTGCTCGACGCCGTCCAGGAGCTGCGCGGCGCGGGCGCGGAGACCATGCAGATCGACGGCGTCCGCGTGGGGGTGTCGACGGCGATCACCGGCGCGCCCGGGCAGCTGCGGGTCGACGGCACCGAGGTCGAGAGCCCCTACGAGATCCGGGTCATCGGCTCCCCGCAGGACATGGAGACGGCGATGAACATCCCCGGCGGCGTGGTCGACCGGGTCGGCCAGCGCGGCGGCAGCGTCGACATCGTGCAGTCACCGACCGTCGTGGTCGACGCGTTGCGGCCGCTGGACCGCCCTCAATACGCTCAGCCCGACACCGACGACGGCAACTGACGCCGCGCCGGTCCCCACCCCACCTCCCGGGAGACGACGCCGCATGAGCACGCCCGACGACCGCCGCTACACCGAGCAGCACGAATGGGTCCTGCTGCAGCCGGGTGGGGGCGAGGGCACCGTCGTGCGGGTCGGGATCACCGACCACGCCCAGGACGCGCTGGGCGACATCGTCTTCGTGCAGCTGCCGGAGGTGGGGGCCGAGGTCGCGCCCGGCAACCCCATGGGGGAGGTGGAGTCGACCAAGTCGGTGTCCGACGTCTACGCGCCGGTCGCCGGCGTGGTCGCCGCGGTCAACGAGGCCCTGACCGACGCCCCGGAGACCATCAACGCCGACCCCTACGGCGCCGGCTGGCTGGTCGAGATCACCGTCGCCGGCGACGGCGGCGACCCGACCGCGGACCTGCTGGACGCCGCCGCGTACCAGGCCCTGGTCGAGGCGAGCTGACCCGCCCCGGACCCCCGCGGGCGGTCACTATGCTGCCCCGTGCGGGGCTGCGCAGCCCGCTGAGCGAGCGCGGAGCCTCACCCTGTACGTTCGGTTGACCCTCGGGTCGGCCGCTGGTTCCATGACCCACGGCCCGCCGTGCACGACGCGGCGACCGACCCGCGACGGGCCGTCCGGCCCGTCGTCCGCCGGCCGCCCGCGGCCAGACCCACGGTCCGCGGCGGTGCCACCCCTGCACCGGAGGAGACAGACGTGCACTGCACTCGCTGTGGCCACAACAACCCCGAGGGCAGTCGCTTCTGCGCGCAGTGCGGCGCGGCGCTGTCCCAGGAGCGGATCGGCGAGTCGACCAGCGTCATCCCCAAGGTGGGTGGCGAGGACTCCGCCGAGACCCCCGAGGTCACCGAGGCCGACGCCCACGCCGGCGCGGTCGAGTCGCTGCCCGCGGGCTCGGCCCTGCTGGTGGTCAAGCGCGGCCCGAACGCGGGCAGCCGCTTCCTGCTGGACCAGGACGTCACCACCGCCGGCCGGCACCCCGACAGCGACATCTTCCTCGACGACGTGACGGTCAGCCGCCGGCACGTGGAGTTCCACCGCGAGGGCGGTGGCTTCTCGGTCCACGACGTCGGCAGCCTCAACGGCACCTACGTCAACCGCGAGCCGGTCGACGTCGCGACGCTGGCCGGCGGCGACGAGGTGCAGATCGGCAAGTTCCGCCTCGTCTACCTGACCGGTCCGCGCACGGGCGAGCACGCCGGCGCGTGATCCGGCCGGCAGCCAGGGGGTCGGGGACGGTGGCCGCAGCACGGACGGCGGCGTGAGCGCGGTGCCCTCGCCCGCCGACGCCAGCGGGGGGTCCGACGGGCGGCACGCACCCCGCCTCACGATCGGCGAGGTGCTGACCGTGCTGCGCGAGGACTTCCCCGACGTCACGATCAGCAAGATCCGGTACCTCGAGTCCGAGGACCTCGTCCACCCCCAGCGCACGCCGTCGGGGTACCGGAAGTTCTCCTCGGCCGACGTGGCCCGGCTGCGGTACGTGCTGGCCGCCCAGCGCGACCAGTACCTGCCGCTGCGGGTCATCAAGGAGCACCTCGAGGCGCTCGACCGGGGCGAGCCGCTGCCCGGCAGCACCCCGCCGGCCACGCCGCCGCCGGAGGAGGACGCCGACGCCGGCAGCCTCACCACCGAGCAGTTCGCGCGGGCGTCGGGCCTCGAGCCGGGACAGCTGGCCGACTGCGTGCAGTTCGGGCTGCTGATCCCCGACGCCGACGGGCGGCACCCCGCGGCCGACCTGCCGATCGCGCGGGCGGCCGCCGGGCTGGCCCGGCACGGCATCGAGCCGCGGCACCTGCGCGTGTACCAGAACGGCGCCGAGCGGGAGGCCGGGCTGGTCGAGCAGCTGGTCGCGCCGGTGCTGCGAGCCCGCTCGGAGGAGGCGCGCAGCCGGGCGACCGAGAAGCTGCGCGAGCTCGCCGGCCTCTCCGCCCAGCTGCACGGGGCCCTGCTGGAGGCGCGCCTCCGGGATCTCCTGCGCCCCTGAGTCGGGCGTACCGTTGTCGCAGCCGGGCCCCGAGCCCACGGCCCCGGTCGCCGAGCCCGTCCACCAGCCGCCTCCACCGATCCACCGCCCGTTCCCGGGCCGCAGCTGAGGGAGCCCCACCGTGCAGGAACTCAGAGTCGTCGGTGTTCGGGTCGAGCTGCCCGGGAACCAGCCGATCCTGCTGCTCAAGGAGACGCAGGGCGAGCGGTACCTGCCCATCTGGATCGGTGCGGTGGAGGCGGCGGCGATCGCCTTCGAGCAGCAGGGCGTGCGCCCGGCGCGGCCGATGACGCACGACCTGCTCAAGGACGTCGTCCGGGCGCTCGGCGCGACGCTGGAGGCCGTCAACATCACCGAGATGCGCGACGGGATCTACATCGCCGAGCTGGTCTTCGGCGACGAGCGGGTGGTCAGCGCCCGCCCGTCGGACGCCGTCGCCCTCGCCGTCCGCACCGGCGCCCCGATCTACGGCGCCGAGGAGCTGCTCGACGAGGTCGGCATCGAGATCCCCGACGAGCAGGAGGACGAGGTCGAGAAGTTCCGCGAGTTTCTCGACCAGATCTCCCCGGAGGACTTCGGCGCGGGCTCCGGCTCGGGCGGCGGCCCCGCGTAGGACCAGGACCCCCCACCACCCGCAGGCTCGCGGCGGCGCCCGGCGCGGTGCCGCTGTGACTGCTGTGACGGCAGGGGCGGGTGCGGCGGTCCACCGCAGGTCGAGGGGTGCTCCGGGTCAAGGGGAGGGCTCCGTGCGCCGATACCCCTCCGATGGGTGAGTGCCGCGACACGCCGCCCTCCTCAGTTGACCCACCCCAGGGCCCGGCTTACGGTCGGCGAACAACAGCGGTGGAAGTCCCGGGACGCGGCAGCCCGCCTGCAGCGACACGAGCCGAGAGCCACCGCGGGGTAACCGCGGCGCCAGCTGCGGGAGCAGAGGAGGACGCTGACGTGAGCGACCAGAGCAACGGCTCCCAGGGTCAGCTCTTCAGCGACGCTGCCGTGGGCGCGCCGTCCTACGACGAGGTCGACAGCGACCTCGTCGGGTACCGCGGCCCGACGGCGTGTGCCGCTGCCGGCATCACCTACAGGCAGCTCGACTACTGGGCCCGTACCGGCCTGGTCGCCCCCTCGGTGCGCAGCGCCACCGGGTCGGGCACCCAGCGGCTGTACTCCTTCCGCGACATCCTGGTGCTCAAGGTCGTCAAGCGGCTGCTGGACACCGGCGTCTCGCTGCAGAACATCCGCAAGGCCGTCGACCACCTGCGCAACCGCGGCATCAAGGACCTCGCCAACGTCACACTCTTCTCCGACGGCGCCACGGTCTACGAGTGCACCTCCGCCGAGGAGGTCGTCGACCTGCTGGCCGGCGGGCAGGGCGTGTTCGGCATCGCCGTCTCCGGCGCGCTGCGCGAGCTGTCCGGCGAACTGGCCGAGCTGCCCGCCGAGCGCATCGACGGCGCGCCGCTGCACGGCGCCGACGACGAGCTCTCGCTGCGCCGCCGCCGCCGCGCCGCGGTGTAGGCGAGCGCTCCGACACCAGCACCGTCCCGGCGAGATCGGCGATCTCGCACGGGTGTGCGTCCTGGGGCGTGCGAGATCGCCGATCTCGCGGCTCGCTCAGCCGCTGGTAGCGTCGACGTAATGGCGGACCGTGCCCCTGAGCCCCTGCCCGCACTCGCCGCGCTGGACCCCGCGGGGTCCTTCGCCGCCCGGCACATCGGCCCGCGACCGGACGAGACGCAGGCGATGCTGGCCGCGGTCGGCCACCCGTCGCTGGAGTCCCTGGTCGACGCCTGCGTGCCCGAGGGGGTGCGCGACCGGACGCCGCTGGACCTGCCGCAGGCCGCCGACGAGGCGACCGTGCTGCGGCTGCTGCGCGAGCGCGCCGAGGCCAACGACGTCCACACCTCGATGATCGGGCTCGGCTACTCCGGCACGCTCACCCCGGCGGTCATCCAGCGCACCATCCTGGAGAACCCCGCCTGGTACACCGCCTACACGCCCTACCAGCCCGAGATCAGCCAGGGCCGCCTCGAGGCGCTGATCAACTTCCAGACGATGGTCGCCGACCTCACCGGCCTGCCGGTCGCCGGCGCCTCCATGCTCGACGAGGCGACCGCCGCCGCCGAGGCGATGACCCTCGTCCGCCGTGCGGGCCGGGCCGAGGCCGACGCGGTGTTCGTCGTCGACGCCGACACCCTGCCGCAGACCCTCGCCGTGCTGCGCACGCGGGCCGAGCCGCTGGGCATCGGCCTGCACGTCGCCGACCTGTCCGCCGGCTGGCCCGCCGACCTGCCCGAGGCCGGGGCGTTCGGCGTGCTGCTGTCCTACCCGGGGGCCAGCGGCGCCGTCCGCGACCACCGGGTGCTGGTCGCCGCCGCGCACGAGGCCGGCGCCGCGGTCGTCGTCGCCGCGGACCTGCTCGCGCTCACGTTGCTGGAGGCGCCGGGGGAGTGGGGCGCCGACGTCGCCTGCGGCAGCTCCCAGCGCTTCGGCGTCCCCATGGGGTACGGGGGGCCGCACGCCGGCTACCTGTCGGTGCGCGAGGGGCTGGCCCGCCAGCTGCCCGGCCGGCTGGTCGGCGTCTCGGTGGACGCCGACGGCGACGTCGCCTACCGGCTGGCGCTGCAGACCCGCGAGCAGCACATCCGCCGGGAGAAGGCGACCAGCAACATCTGCACCGCGCAGGTGCTGCTCGCCGTCATGGCCGGCGCCTACGCGGTCTACCACGGCGCGGAGGGCCTGACCGCCATCGCCGCCCGCGTGCACCGCAGCGCGCAGACCCTGGCCGGCTGGCTGCGGGCCGGGGGAGTGGAGGTCGTCCACGACCGGTTCTTCGACACCGTGCACGCCCGGGTCCCCGGCCGGGCCGCCGAGGTGGTCGCCGCCGCGGCGCGGCAGCGGATCAACCTGCGCCTCGTCGACGCCGACACCGTCGGCGTCGCCTGCGACGAGACGACGACGGTGGACACCCTGCGCCTGGTCGCCGCGGCCTTCGGGGTGACCGCGGACGACGCCTCGCTCGACGAGGCAGGTGCCGACGCGCTGCCGGCCGAGCTGCGCCGCCGCACCCCGTTCCTCACCCACCCGGTCTTCTCCGCGCACCGCTCGGAGACCGCGCTGTTGCGCTACCTGCGCTCGCTGGCCGACAAGGACCTCGCGCTGGACCGCACGATGATCCCGCTGGGGTCCTGCACGATGAAGCTGAACTCCGCGGTCGAGATGGCCGCGATCACCTGGCCGGAGTTCGCCCAGCTGCACCCCTTCGCCCCGGCCGAGCAGGCCCGCGGCTACCGGCAGCTGATCGACGAGCTGTGCACCGCGCTGGCCGAGGTCACCGGCTACGCCGCGGTCAGCGTGCAGCCCAACGCCGGCTCGCAGGGCGAGTTCGCCGGGCTGCTGGCGATCCGCGGCTACCACGCCTCCCGCGGGGAGTCGCACCGCGACGTCTGCCTCATCCCGTCGTCGGCGCACGGCACCAACGCCGCGAGCGCGGTGATGGCCGGCATGCGGGTCGTCGTCGTGGCCTGCGACGAGGCCGGCAACGTCGACGTCGCCGACCTGCACGCCAAGGTCGACCAGCACGCCGAGCGGCTGGCCGCGATCATGATCACCTACCCGTCGACGCACGGGGTGTTCGAGGCCGACATCCAGGAGATCTGCGCCGCGGTGCACGACGCCGGCGGCCAGGTCTACGTCGACGGCGCCAACCTCAACGCGATGGTCGGCCTGGCCAAGCCGGGCCGGTTCGGCTCCGACGTCAGCCACCTCAATCTGCACAAGACCTTCTGCATCCCGCACGGCGGCGGGGGCCCCGGCGTCGGGCCGATCGGCGTCCGCGAGCACCTGGTGCCGTTCCTGCCCGGCCACCCGCTGGTGGACACCGGCACCGAGGGGCCGGCGGTTTCGGCCGCACCGTGGGGGTCCGCCGGCATCCTGCCGATCTCCTGGGCGTACGTGCGGCTCATGGGTCCCGACGGGCTGCTGCGGGCCACCGAGCACGCCGTCCTGGCCGCCAACTACGTCGCCGCGCGGCTGCGCGAGCACTACCCGGTGCTCTACACCGGCGTCGACGGGCTGGTCGCCCACGAGTGCATCCTCGACATCCGGCCGCTGACCAAGGCCACCGGCATCACCAACGACGACATCGCCAAGCGGCTGATCGACTTCGGCTTCCACGCCCCGACGATGAGCTTCCCGGTGGCCGGCACGCTGATGGTCGAGCCGACCGAGAGCGAGGACAAGGGCGAGCTCGACCGGTTCGTCGACGCGATGGTCGCCATCCGCGCCGAGATCGAGAAGGTCGCCACCGGGGAGTACGACCGCACCGACAACCCGCTGCGCAACGCCCCGCACACCCTGGCCGTGGTGGCGGGGGAGTGGGAACGGCCCTATCCGCGGGAGGTCGCCGTCTACCCCGTGCCGGGGCTGCGCGGCCGCGGTTACCTCGCGCCGGTGCGGCGGATCGACCAGGCCTACGGCGACCGCAACCTGGTCTGCTCCTGCCCCTCGCCCGAGGCCTTCGCCGAGCCGGAGCCGACCCCGGGCCCGGCCGCCCGCGTCCCCGACCGCAGCCAGGGCGCACCGGACGACCTGGGGACGGCGGCCGACGCCGTCCCCGCCGGCGCCCAGGCCTGAGGGCGGCGTCCCCCGAGGGACGCCGCGAGCCCCACCGCCTCAGGGCCGTGGCGCCGGTCGACCGCCGGCGCCACGGTCCGACGCGCCCCCGACCCAACCGTTATCCCCAACACCCGCGCCGCTCGTGGAGCAGGTGGAGCACCGGGTGGGGGAGAGCCCGGACGTCGCCACGACCGCCGGGCGCACCGGGGGGAGTCGGCGGCCGACGCCACGGGGCGACACGCGGAGTCGACCATGGCGCCGCCGCGCGTGACTCGCGCAGACCCGCGGCCGGGAGCAGTGGGCCGTGGTCATCGCCTGGGGCGGGACGGCTCCCGTCACATGCCCGTTATCCCCAACGGTCACACGACTGACGCGACGAACAGGAAGACAACGCCGACCGGGGAGGTCCTCCGGGTCAGATCTTGCGCAGCAGGACGCGGCGCACCTCGTGGTCGGCCGCCTTCTGCAGCACCAGGCGGGCGCGGGAGCGGGTCGGTGCGATGTTGTCGCGCAGGTTGGGGCCGTTGACCGCGGCCCAGATGCCCAGGGCGGTCTCGCGGGCCTGCTCGTCGGTGAGGCCGGCGAAGCGGTGGAAGTACGCGCTGGTGTCGGCGAACGCCGTCCGCCGCAGGGCGAGGAAGCGCTCGACGTACCACCGCTGCAGGTCGGGCTCCGCGGCGTCGACGTACACGGAGAAGTCGAAGAAGTCTGACAGGAACACCTCGGGCGCGCGGCCGTCGGCCCGCCGGCCGGCCTGCAGCACGTTGAGCCCCTCGAGCACGAGGATGTCGGGCCGGTCGACGACCTGCCGGGAGCCGGGGACGACGTCGTAGGCCTGGTGGTCGTACAGCGGGGCGCTGACCTCGCCGCGGCCGGACTTCACGTCGGCGAGGAACCGCAGCAGTGCCCGCCGGTCGTAGCTCTCCGGGAAACCCTTGCGCCCGAGCAGCCCGCGGGCCTCCAGTTCGGCGTTGGGCAGCAGGAACCCGTCGGTGGTCACCAGGTCGACCCGCGGGGTGCCTGGGCCGGCCGTCAGCAGCGTCTGCAGCAGCCGGGCGGTGGTGCTCTTGCCGACGGCGACGCTGCCGGCCACCGCGATGACGTAGGGCACCTTGGCGGTGGCGTCGCCCAGGAACTCGCTGCGCGCGGCCCACAGCCGCCGGCTGGCCTCCACGTGCAGCCGCAGCAGCCCGGCCAGCGGCAGGTAGACCGTGGTGACCTCGTCGAGGTCGATCCGGTCGCCGAGGCTGCGCAGCGACTCCAGCTGGTCCGCGTCCAGGGGCAGCGAGGCGCCCGCTGCGAGGGCCCGCCACGAGTCCCGGTCGAAGACCGCGTAGGGCGACACCTGGGGCCGCGCCGCTGTCGTCACGCCGGCCATCCCACTGCTGTCACGCCTCCATCGTGCCGTCCACCCCTGGGGCCTCACCCGCCCGGGTGGGACGGCGGTGTTCCGGCGGCGGGGGAGCGGACGCCGACCTGCGGCCCGTCTAGGGTGCCCGTGTGTCCCTGCCCCCCGGGCTGCTCGAGCGCGTCGAGCGGTACTTCGCCGCGGCGCCGCTGCCGGATGCCCGCATCGAGGCCGCCGGTGGCCTCGACGTGCCGATCGGCCGCCCCACGTGGCCGTATCCGGCGCGACCGCGCCCGGGGGAGGCGGTCAGCGCCGACGACGTCCGGGCGGCGGTGGCGCTGCAGGAGGCCGCGGGCCTGCCGGTGGCGCTGGAGTGGATCTGCGAGGACGCGCCCACCGTCGAGGCCGCCGTCCGGGCCGTGGGGCTGACCGTCGGCTCCTCGCCGCTGCTGGTCGCCGCGGACCCGGTCGAGCTGCTGCTGCCGTACGGCGTGCGGCTGTACCTCGTCGGCGCCGACGACCCCGAGCTGCCGCGTTACGAGCGGCTGGCGACCATCGCCTTCGCGCACCCCGGTCCGCGCTCGGAGGCGGGGGGCCCGACCGTCGGCGTGGCCCTCGGCTCGCCGCGCACCGCGGTGCTGCGCGAGCGGATCGCGACCGGCCGCACGGTCATGATGGTCGCGGTGGAGGACGGCGAGCCGGTCGCGGTCGGCACCCACCACCCGGTGGAGGTCGACGGCGCGGAGGTCACCGAGATCGCCGGTGTGGCCACCCTGCCGCGGCTGCGCGGCCGCGGGCTCGGTGCGGGGCTGGCCTCGGCGCTGACCGCGCACGCCCGGGAGACCGCGGAACTCGTCTTCCTGGTGGCCGGGGACGACGACGTCGCGCGGGTCTACGAGCGGACCGGTTTCGCCCGCCTGGCGACCGTGGGCGTGGCCGATCTCTCCGACGGCGGCTGAGCCACCCTCGCGCCGCTGGCGAGATCGGCGATGTCGCACGCTGCGAGGCCGGTGACCGAGCAGACCGCCGATCTCGCCGCGGCGACGGCACGAACCGTCAACCGATCAGCACACCGATCTCAGGAGGCCGCCGGGAGCGGGACCGCCGCCGCGGCCGCGTCCAGCGCCGCCTTGGCCGCGTCCCAGCCGACCGACCGGGGCACCTCGCTGAGCAGCACCACCACCCGGTCGCCGACGAGGCCCACCGAGTGCAGGTGCCGCTGACCGCTGAGGCAGCACATCCAGCCCTGTTTGACCGCGGCCCCGGGCAGCGTGCCAAAGACGCCGAACTGCTGATCGAAGCCGTCGGAGGCGATGGGGGTGGCCGTGCCCATCCAGCCGAGCAGGGTGGCGGCGTCGTCCGGGTGCGCGACGACGGGCAGCCGGACGAGGAACCAGGCCAGGTCGGCGGCGGTCGTCGTCGTCTCGCCCCACTGACCCCACCGGCGCGGTGGGGCGGTGTCCCGCAGGCCGTAGCGGGCGGCGACGTCGCGGACCGCCTGCGCGCCGCCGAACCGGACCCAGACGTCCGAGGCCGCGGGGTCGTCCGAGCTGCGGATCATGACCTCCAGCCGCGCCCGGTCCGCGGGCGTCAGGGTGATCGCGCCGGTGCGGGCGCGGTGCAGCACGTCCTCGGCGAGGAAGAGCTTGACCATGGAGGCGGTGGGGAAGGGGCGCCGGGCGAGCTCGCTGCCCGCCGTGCGGGTGAGCACCTGGGCGCTCCGCGCCTCCGCGGCGCGGATGGACAGGTCGTCCCGGCGCTGCTGCTGCTCGGCGACGACCACGGCCATCGTCCCGACGCCGCCGTAGGCGGCGGTCACCGCGGGGACGATGTCGGCGGGGTGCACGTCGCCCTCCGCCGCCGCCCACCGGGGCGCCACCACCCCGGTGAGCAGCAGCGCGAGCACGACGGCGGACACCAGGACCGCCGGCAGGCCCCGGCGGGCGCGCCCGGGCGCGCTCCCGTACGCCGTGGCCGTGACCATGCCGCCATGGTGCCGTTACCACATGACGGGCAGTAAAACGTTCAAGCAACGACCGTGTGTCGCGCGCGGGGCGCATCCGTCCCGTCGTCGCGGAGTGACGGAACGGGCCTGTTCAGTGCTGTTCGTAGGTGCCGACCAGGACCGCCCGGGCCAACGTGTGCTGGAAGAGGGTGAAGCCGAGGAAGGCCGGCGAGGCGTCCGGCGGCACCTCCAGCTCCGCGACGTCGACCGCGTGCACCGCGATGAAGTAGCGGTGCGGCCCGTGGCCGGCCGGGGGAGCGGCCCCCACGAAACCGGGGAAGCCGGCGTCGTTGCGGAGCTGGACGGCGCCCTCGGGCAGCCCGGACCCCTGCCGGTCGCCGGCGCCGCTGGGCAGCTCGGTGACCGAGGCGGGGATGTTGGCCACCGCCCAGTGCCAGAACCCGCTGTGGGTGGGTGCGTCGGGGTCGTAGACGGTGATCGCGAAGCTCTTGGTGCCCTCCGGGAAGCCCGACCAGGACAGCTGCGGCGAGCGGTCCTCGCCGCCGGCACCCATGACCCCGCTCACCTGCGGGGAGGACAGCGGCTCGCCGTCGGTGACGTCGGCGCTGGTCACCTCGAAGGACGGCACCTGCGGGAGGACGTCGTACGGGCTGGGGGGCGTCGGGCGCTCGGCCATGGACGGGCTCTCCTCGGTCCTGGAGGGGTGGTCGGGGACGGGTGTCCCGGAGCCGACCCTAGGAGGACCCCCTCCTCCCCGCCCTTCGTGGGGAGGAGGGGGTCCTCCCCACTCGCAAGCCCAGGGCGGTGCCCGGGACGAGGCCGCGGCGAGCCTCGGGACGGGGCCGGCCCGGGACGGGGGCACGCCGCGGTGAACAGCGGATTTCCAGCCGGGCGGGGCCGCGCGGACGCCGGTAGCGTCGGGCCGTGCTCGGTCTCCCCGGCTCCGTCCGTGCCTGCCTGTTCGACCTCGACGGTGTCCTCACCCGGACCGCGACGGTCCACATGGCGGCCTGGAAGCGCACCTTCGACGAGTTCCTGCGCCGCACCGACCCGGGGGCGCGGGAGTTCACGCAGGACGACTACAACCGCTACGTCGACGGCAAGCCGCGCCTGGACGGGGTGCGCGACTTCCTCGCCAGCCGCGGCATCACGCTGCCCGAGGGGACGCCGGACGACCCGCCCGACGCCGCCACCGTGCACGGGGTCGGCCTGCGCAAGAACCAGCTGGTGCACGCGGAGCTCGCCGAGCACGGCGTCGAGGTCTACCCCGGCTCCATCCGGTACCTGCGCGCGGTCAAGGAGGCGGGCCTGGCGACGGCGGTGGTCACCGCCTCGCGCAACGGGGGGCAGGTGATCGAGGCCGGCGGCTTCGCCGACCTCATCGACACCCGGGTGGACGGCGAGGTGGCCGCGGCGCAGGGGTTGCGCGGCAAGCCCGCCCCCGACACCTTCCTGGCCGGTGCCCGCGCGCTGGGCGTGCCCCCGGTGGAGGCGGTGGTGTTCGAGGATGCGCTGGCCGGGGTGGCCGCCGGCCGGGCGGGCGACTTCGGCTACGTCGTCGGGGTGGACCGGGTCGGGCAGGCCGATGCGCTGGCGGCGTCCGGCGCGGACGTCGTCGTCCGGGACCTGGTCGAGCTGCTGGAGGGGAGCGCGCCATGACGGAGGGGCGGCCGCACTTCCCGATCGAGCCGTGGTCGCTGACCGAGACGGGGCTGGACCACGCCTCCCTCGCCGTCCACGAGTCGGTGTTCGCCCTGTCCAACGGGCACATCGGCATGCGCGGCTCGTTCGAGGAGGGCGAGCCGGTCGTCGTCCCGGGCACCTACCTCAACGGCTTCTTCGAGGAGCGGCCGCTGCCCTACGCCGAGGTCGGGTACGGCTTCCCCGAGCAGGGGCAGACGGTCGTCAACGTGACCGACGGCAAGCTGGTGCGGCTGCTGGTCGGGGACACCCCGCTGGACCTGGCCTACGGCGAGATCATCGAGCACCGGCGCACCCTGGACCTGCGTCGCGGCCTGCTGCGCCGCAGCACCGAGTGGCGCTCGCCGAACGGCCGGGTGGTGACCGTCACCAGCACCCGGATGGTGTCGCTGCGCCGCCGGTCGATCGCCGCCATCCAGTACACCGTCGAGTGCACCGACGGCCAGGGCGACCTCTACATCGCGCTGCAGTCGGACCTGCTGGCCAACGAGCCGGTGGACAGCGGCTCGGAGGCCGACGACCCCCGTGCGGCCGCCGCACTGGCCCGCCCGCTGGTCAACGAGATGGCCGTGGCCCGGGGTCAGCGCGCGGTGCTGGTGCACCGGACCGCACGCAGCCGGCTGCGCATGGCCGCCGGCATGGACCACGTCATCGACGTGCCCGACACCTCCACGACCGACATCGAGGCCACCGACGACCTGGCCCGCTTCACCCTCGCCGCCCGGCTGCCCCAGGGCTCGTCGGTGAAGCTGGTCAAGTACCTGTCCTACGGCTGGTCCTCGCGGCGCTCGGCGGCCGCGCTGCGCGACCAGGTCGAGGGCGCGCTGGCGACGGCCAAGCTGGCCGGCTTCGAGCGGCTGCTGCGCGAGCAGCGCGAGGTGCTCGACGAGCACTGGCAGCACGCCGACGTCGAGATCGAGGGGGACGACGAGCTGCAGCAGGCGGTGCGGGTCGGCGTCTTCCACCTGCTGCAGGCCGGGCTGCGTGCCGAGCGCCAGCCCATCCCCGCCAAGGGCCTCACCGGCCCGGGGTACGACGGGCACACCTTCTGGGACACCGAGACCTACGTGCTCCCGGTGCTCACCTACATCGCGCCGGCCGCCGCCCGCGACGCGCTGCGCTGGCGGCACTCGACCCTGGAGCTGGCCCGCGAGCGGGCCCGGGTGCTCGGCCTGGACGGCGCGGCCTTCCCGTGGCGCACCATCCGCGGCGAGGAGACGTCGGGCTACTGGCCGGCGGGGACGGCGGCCTTCCACATCAACGCCGACATCGCCGACGCCGTCGTCCGCTACCACAACGCCACCGGGGACGAGGAGTTCGACCGTGACCACGGCGCCGAGCTGCTGATCGAGACCGCCCGGCTGTGGGCCTCCCTGGGCCACTTCGACGACGAGCACGGCTTCCGCATCGACGGTGTCACCGGCCCGGACGAGTACACGGCCGTCGTGGACAACAACGTCTACACGAACCTGATGGCGCAGCGGAACCTGCGCGAGGCGCTCGAGGCCGTGAAGCGCCAACCCGACGTGGCCGGCCGGCTCGGCGTCACCGGGGACGAGACCGCGTGCTGGGACCGGGCCGCCGCGCTCATGGCGGTGCCCTACGACACCCGGCGCGGGGTGCACATGCAGTCCGACGCCTTCACCCACCACGAGGAGTGGGACTTCGAGAGCACCCCGCCGGACCGCTATCCGCTCCTGCTGCACTACCCGTACTTCGACATCTACCGCAAGCAGGTGATCAAGCAGGCCGACCTGGTGATGGCCCTGCACCTGCGCGGGGACGCCTTCACGCACGAGGAGAAGGTCGCCGACTTCGCCTACTACGAGGCGCGGACGGTGCGCGACTCCTCGCTGTCGGCCACCCAGCAGGCGGTGGTGGCCGCCGAGACCGGGCACCTGGCGCTGGCCTACGACTACTGGGGCGAGGCCACCCTGACCGACCTGCAGAACCTGCACGGCAACTCGGGGCACGGTCTGCACCTCGCCTCGCTGGCCGGCGGCTGGACGGTCGCCGTCGCGGGGTTCGGCGGCATGCGGGACCACGACGGCCGGCTGGTGTTCGCCCCGCGGCTGCCCGAGCGGATCACCCGGCTGCGGTTCCGGCTGAACTACCAGGGCCGGCTGCTGGTGGTCACCGTGACGCCGACGGAGGCCGTCTACCGGGTGATCGAGGGCGACCCCCTGGACGTGCACCACCACGGCCGGCGGCTGACCGTGACCGAGGACGAGGTGACCGCCGAAATCCCGCCGGCACCGGAGGTGGCGCCGGTGCACCAGCCCCACGGCGTGGCGCCGAGGCGGCGCGGCCGCCGCTGAGAGGAGGACCATCCTCCTCCCCACGCCGCGCAGGCTCAGGCGGAGGGCCCCTGGAGGGCGGCCGGTCCAGCACCTCACGGGCCGAGCAGCCACCAGCCGCCGAGCAGCAGCGCCCCGACGTCGACCAGCAGGAAGACCCCGACCCACAGGACCGCGGGCAGGCGGGTGAGGCGGGCCAGCTGGTCGGCGTCGGAGTCCGGCGCGGCCCGCCGGCGTCGTGCGCGCTGCAGCTCGAGCACCGTCTTGGGGGCGGACAGGAGCAGGAACCACGTGCCGGCGGCGGCGAAGGCGGCCTGACCGACCGGCGGCAGCCACCCGGTCACCGCCAGGACGACGGCGCCGGTGGCCAGCACCGCCCACAGCCCGTACCAGTTGCGGATCTGCACCAGCAGCAGCGCCAGCAGGCCCAGCAGCGCCCACAGCAGCCCGACCGCGTGCCCGGCGGCCAGCAGCGCCGCGGCACCGAGCCCGAACAGCGCGGGGCCGGTGTAGCCCGCCGCGCAGGTGAGCACCATGCCCAGGCCGGTGGGCCGCCCCGCGGACACGGTCAGCCCGGAGGTGTCCGAGTGCAGCCGGATGCCGGCCAGCCGCCGACCGGCGGCCAGGGCGACGAGCCCGTGCGCGCCCTCGTGGGCGATCGTCACGACCGTGCGGGCCGGCCGCCACAGGGCCGGGGCGAGGACGACGGCGGCGGCCGCGAGCAGGGCGCCCACCAGGACCGCCGCCGGTAGCTGGGGCAGGGGAGTGCTGACGCGGGCCCAGAGCCCCTCGACGCGGTCCACGCCAGGGAGTCAACCGCATGCAGCTGTGAGCAACCGGTGGTCCCGCCGGACCCGCGGCCCGCCGATGTGCAGAGACGGAGGCGCCGGGCCGACTGATCCGTTGTATCCGTTATCCCTAACAATTTACCAAACCCAGTCGCCGAGAAAACAAGGCACCGAGGGCAACCGGAGGTGGACGCCACGAGATCGGAGCAGCCGCCGGAAAGAGGTGGACCGGGTAGGGGAGTGGAGCGAGCATCGATCCCGTGGACGTCGTCTCATCACTGCCGGCCTTCGTGCTGGCGGTGCTGCTGATCTCGGCCTCACCCGGGCCGGCGATGGCGTTGATCATCCGCCGCGCGGCACTGCGCGGGCTGCCGGCCGCCGTTCCCACGGTGCTCGGCCTGGAGCTGGGGCTGTACGTGTGGGCCCTGGTCGCAGGGGTGGGCTTCGCCGCTCTGGTGGCCGCCTCGGAGGTGGGCTACCTGGTGCTGCGCGTGGTAGGAGCCGGGGTGCTGCTGGTGCTCGGGGTGCGGGCCTGGCGCGCCGCCTGGCGGGACGGCGGGGCCGAGGTCGCCGCGCCGGCCCGGCCGACCAGGCACGGTTGGTGGACGGGCTTCGGGGAGGGGGTGCTCGTGCAGTTGGCCAACCCGAAGGCCGCCGTCTTCATGATCGCCTTCTACCCGCAGTTCGTGCCGGCCGAGGGGCCGGTGTTCGCCACGACCGCGCTGCTGGGCCTCCTGCAGATCACCCTGGAGACGGGCCTCTACCTGGCCCTGGCCGCCGGCGTCGCGCGGGCGGGCGACTGGTTCCGCCGGCCGCGGATCCGCCGTCGTCTGGAGGCGGTCAGCGGCACGGTGCTCGTGGCCCTCGGCGTCCGGGTGGCCGTCGCCACCCGTTGAGCGCCGGTCAGCCGGTGGTCGCGGTCAGGTTGACGGCGTTCCCGTCGGGGTCCGTCACGTGGGCGACGCGCTGGCCCCACGGCATGTCGTTGGCCGGCGCCGGTGCCTGCCCGCCGAGGGACTCGACCCGCGCCAGGGCGGCGTCGACGTCGGGCACCTCGATGCTGAGCAGCACCCGGCCGGCCGGGACTCCCTCGACCGATCCGTCGGAGACGATGCCGAGGTCGGAGTCGCCGATCCGCAGGCCGAGGTAGAACGTCGGTCCGTCGTCCGGCGTCCGGCTGGTCTCCGTCGCCCCCGCGACGCCGGTGTAGAAGCGCGCCAGGCGCTCGAGGTCGTGCGTGACGATCACGGGGGTGACGCTGCTGGGCACGGGGTTCCTCTCGTCCGCTGGCCGTCGAGGGGTGGACCGCGCGGGGCCGGCGGACTCATCGGTCGCCACGGCGGGCACCGCGGGACCGCGTCCTCGCGACGAGGGGCGACCGGACAGCTCCGCGCCAGCGCGCCGGGTACCTCCACCAGCACCCTCCGGCCGTCTGCCCGAGCAGGCGGCAGAAGGTCACGTGACGATTTCGCAGACCGGGGTGCACCACGGCGGAGTCGAGCGCCGGCCGGGTGCTCGCCGACCGCCGCTCCTTGACTTAGTCGGACTTGGTCATACTGTGGTGACATGTCCCGGACCGTGAACGTGCACGAGGCGAAGACCCACCTCTCCCGGCTGCTCGAGGCCGTCGAAGCGGGGGAGGACGTCGTCATCGCGCGCGCCGGCAAGCCGATCGCCCGGCTGGTGCCGGCCGCCGTGCGGACCGAGCCGCGGACGCCCGGGGCATGGCGGGGTCGAGGATGGATCGCGGATGACTTCGACGAGACGCCCGAGGAACTGATGGCCGCCTTCCGCGGTGACGACGACTCGTGACGCTGCTGCTGGACACCCACGTCCTGCTGTGGTGGCTGTTCGGCGACCAGCGGCTGACACCGACGATGCGGGAAGCGATCGCGGACCCGACGTCGACGGTCCTGGTGTCAGCGGCGACGGCGTGGGAGATGGCGATCAAGGCAGCGGCGGGCAAGCTCGCCATCCCTGATGGCCTGACCCAGCAACTGGATCACGAGGGTTTCGACGCACTGCCGGTCACCCTCGAGGACGGACTGGTGGCCGGCGCACTGCCGCGTCACCACGCCGATCCGTTCGATCGCATGCTGATCGCGCAGGCCGCGCGCAGGCGGTTCGTCCTCGTCACGGCAGACCGCCGCTTCGCCGACTACGACGTGCTGACGTTGTCGTAGGCGAGTCCACGGAGGAGGGGCCTCCGCGCGACGAGTTGACATAATGTGCATTATCGGCGTGCATGATGAACGGTGGAGAGGGGTCGGGTCGCCGCCGGGCGGCGGCGACCCCGGTCCGTGCGACATGGCTCGGTCCGCACGTCGCCGGCGGGTCGTCGTGACGTCGGCCGACGGGCGACGTCGCAGTTCCGGCGACATCGCAGTTCCGACGGAGTGCCCGTCCCTGCCGGTCGGGTCGGCGGCTGCGGTGCCGCCGACCGCCGCGGGACGCGATCACCGCGGCGGGCGGCCACTCCGTGTGCCGCCGACCAGTACGCCCGTCTCCGCCACGCCCCGGCATGTAGGTCGGTCCAAAACGTCGCGACCCGGTCGCCGACCCCCCTCGGCTACGTCCCC
>NZ_JBJGYN010000023.1:0-76550 GCF_054050015.1 Geodermatophilus sp. SYSU D01176
GGGGCCCGCGCCCGCCCCCCCCCCCCCCCCCCCCCCCCCCCCCCCCCCCCCCCCCCCCCCCCACCCCCCCCCCCCCCCCCCCCCCGCCGCCCCCCCCGCCCCCCCCCCCCCCCCCCCCCCCCCCCCCCCCCCCCCCCCCCTCCGCCCGTGACCGCCGGGTTCGCGCGCGGGCGCCGGCTGCGGTCGACGCCCGCGCTGCGGCGGCTCACCGCCCAGACGCGGCTGGCCCCGGCCGACCTCGTGCTGCCGGTGTTCGTCAAGCAGGGCATCGACGAGCCGGTGCCGATCAGCTCGATGCCCGGGGTCGTCCAGCACACGACCGACTCGTTGCGGAAGGCCGCGCACGAGGCGGCCGAGGCCGGCATCGGCGGGCTGGTCCTCTTCGGCATCCCCGCCGAGAAGGACCCGGTCGGTTCGCAGGCCGACGCCGCCGACGGCATCGTCAACGTCGCCCTGCAGCAGCTGCGCGCCGACCTCGGCGACGAGCTGGTGCTCATGGCCGACCTGTGCCTGTGCGAGTATACCGACCACGGGCACTGCGGGCTGGTCACCCCGGCCGGCGTCGTCGACAACGACCCGACGCTGGACCGCTACGCCTCGGTCGCGATCGCCCAGGCCCAGGCCGGCGCCCACGTCATCGCCCCCAGCGGGATGATGGACGGCCAGGTCGCGGCGATCCGCCGCGCGCTGGACGGCGCCGCCTTCCAGGAGACGCCGATCCTGGCCTACGCCGCCAAGTACGCCTCCGGCTTCTACGGCCCGTTCCGGGAGGCGGCCGAGGGTGCGCCGCAGTTCGGCGACCGCTCGACCTACCAGATGGACCCGCCCAACGCCGACGAGGCGCTGCGCGAGGTGGCGCAGGACCTCGCCGAGGGCGCCGACGCGGTCATGGTCAAGCCGGCGCTGCCCTACCTGGACATCGTGGCCCGGGTCGCCGACGCCGTCGACGTCCCCGTCAGCGCCTACCAGGTCAGCGGCGAGTACGCGATGGTCGAGGCGGCCGCCGCGAACGGCTGGGTGGACCGGCAGCGCGCGGTCCTGGAGACGCTGACGGCCATCCGGCGGGCGGGCGCGGGCACCGTGCTCACCTACTGGGCGGTGGAGGCGGCGCGCTGGCTCCGGTGACGACGTACCGAGAGCCCGGGGGCTCCTGGCGGCCGTTCTGGCTGGTCGCCGGGGTCCTCGGGCTCGTCGTCGTCCTGACCGCCGTCCTGCCCGGCGCCGACCTGCCGCCGCTCGTGTGGATCCTGGCCGTGGTCACGGTCCTGGGCGTGGTGGCGGCCGGCGTCGTCTCCGCCCACCGCGCCTGGACCGTCCGGGTCGATGCCGCCGGCGACGACCCGGCGCTGTCGGTCGGTCCCGAGCGGGTGCCGCTCGGTGACGTCGACGCCGCGCACCTGCGCGCGGTCGGCGCCGGGACGGCGGGGGTGGACGCCGGCGCCCCGGTGCTCGGCGGCGGGTGGTCGCTGCCCCGCGGCCGCTCCGGGCTGCCGCTGCGGACGACGGACGGGCGCACCGTGCTGGTGCCCACCCGCGATCCGGCGGCCCTGTCGCGCGCCCTGCTCGCGGCCGTGTCGGACGTCCCCGGCGGCCCGTCGGGGAGGCAGGGGACACTGGGCTGGTGACCTCGCTGGACAGCCCCCCGTACGCCTACGAGGCCCCCGCGTCGGCCGACCTGTTCGGCCGCGCGCAGCGGGTCACCCCCGGCGGGGTGAACTCCCCGGTGCGCGCCTTCGGCGCGGTGGGCGGCACCCCCCGCTTCATGGCGCAGGGCCAGGGCGCCTACCTCACCGACGCCGACGGCCGCCGCTACGTCGACCTCGTCTCCTCCTGGGGGCCGCTGATCCTCGGCCACGCCCACCCGGCGGTCGTCGAGGCGGTCACCGCCGCCGCTCGCCGCGGCCTGACCTTCGGCGCCCCCACCGAGGGCGAGGTCGAGCTGGCGGAGGAGATCGTCCGGCGGATGCCCCCGGTGGAGCAGGTCCGGCTGGTCAACTCCGGCACCGAGGCGGTGCTCTCCGCGGTCCGGCTGGCCCGTGGCGTCACCGGCCGCCGGCTGGTCGTCAAGTTCGCCGGCTGCTACCACGGGCACGTCGACGCGCTGCTGGCCTCGGCCGGCTCGGGCGTGGCCACCCTCGGCCTGCCCGACACCCCCGGCGTCACCAGCGGCGCCGCCGCCGACACCGTCGTCCTGCCCTACAACGACGCGGCCGCGGTCGAGGCCGTCTTCGCCGAGCGGGGCAGCGAGATCGCCGCGGTCATCACCGAGGCCGCCGTCGGCAACATGGGCGTCGTCCCCCCGCTGGACGGCTTCAACCAGGCACTGCGCCGGATCACCGCCGCGCACGGTGCGCTGCTGATCGTCGACGAGGTCATGACGGGGTTCCGCGTCTCCCGCTCCGGCTGGTACGGCCTGGACCCCGTGGACGCCGACCTGATGACCTTCGGCAAGGTCATGGGCGGCGGGCTGCCGGCCGCGGCCTTCGGCGGCCGCGCCGACCTCATGCAGCACCTGGCCCCGGCCGGGCCGGTCTACCAGGCCGGCACGCTGTCGGGGAACCCGGTCGCGGTCGCCGCGGGCCTGACCACGCTGCGGCACTGCACCGCCGCGGTCTACGCGCGCTGCGACCAGGTGGCCGTCACGCTCCGGGGGGCGACCAGCGCCGCGCTGTTCGCCGCCGGCGTCCCGCACCGTGTCCAGCAGGCCGGCTCGATGTTCTCGGTGTTCTTCGTCCCCGACGAGCGCACCGTGCGCGACTACGACGACGCCCGCTCGCAGGACGCCGCCCGCTACACCGCCTTCTTCCACGCGATGCTGGCTCGCGGCGTCTACCTGCCGCCGTCGGCCTTCGAGTCGTGGTTCGTCAGCGCCGCGCTCGACGACGAGGCCGTCGAGCGGGTGCTCGACGCCCTCCCGGCGGCCGCCCGCGCCGCCGCGGCCGTCGACCCGTCGTCCGCCCCGCCGGCCGAGGAGCCGGCCGACGCCAGCACCGGGATGAGCACCTGATGGCCGAGACCACCGTCGTCCACCTGCTGCGCCACGGCGAGGTGTTCAACCCCGAGAAGGTGCTCTACGGCCGGCTGCCGGGCTACCGGCTGTCGGAGACCGGCGAGGCGATGGCGCTCGCCGCCGCGGAGTGGCTCGGCGGGAAGGGCCTCACCCACGTCGTCTCCAGCCCGCTCGAGCGCGCGCGGCAGACCGCCGCGCCGATCGCCGGCAAGCTGGACCTGCCCATCGAGGTCGACGACCGGCTCATCGAGGCCGGCAACGCCTTCGAGGGGCTGCGGGTCGGCGTGGGGGACGGCGCGCTGCGCTCGCCCCAGCACTGGTGGAAGCTGCGCAACCCGATGCGCCCCTCGTGGGGCGAGCCCTACGTCGAGATCGCCGCGCGGATGCTGGCCGCCGTCGAGGCCGCCCGGGACGCCGCCCGCGGCGCCGCGGCGGTCTGCGTCAGCCACCAGCTGCCGATCTGGACCCTGCGACTGCACCTCGAGGGACGCCGCTACGCCCACGACCCGCGCCGCCGGCAGTGCGGGCTGGCCAGCGTCACCTCGATCACCTACGACGGTGACCACGTCGTGGGCCTGTCCTACGCCGAGCCCGCGGGGTCCACGCCGCCGGACGCGGTGCCCGGGGCATGAGGCGGCGACTGGTCGGCGCGCTCGCGGGCGTGCTGCTCCTCGCGGGCTGCTCCACGGGGGCCAACGCGGTCGACGTCAACAACGGGGGCGAGTTCCGCTTCGTCGCGGGCACCCCGGCCGGCGAGGTCATCCCGCCCGACGAGCGCGCCGCGGCGCCGGAGTTCTCCGGCACCCTGCTCGACGGCGGGGAGTTCGACTCCGGCGAGCTCGACGGCGAGATCGCGGTGCTCAACTTCTGGGGTTCCTGGTGCGCGCCCTGCCGGGTGGAGTCGCCGGAGTTCCAGGAGGTCTACGCCGAGGTGCGGGACCGGGGCGTGCAGTTCCTCGGCGTCAACGTCAAGGACACCGACCAGCTGGCCCGCGCCTTCGAGGACAGCTTCGGCATCGAGTTCCCCTCGCTGCACGACCCGCGCGGCGAGGTGGCGCTGGCGTTCCGGGACTACCCGGCCAACGCGATCCCGTCCACCATCGTGCTCGACGCGCAGGGCCGGGTGGCCGCCGTCTACACCGGCGCGGTCGCCCAGGACGACCTGCGCGCGGTGCTGGACATGCTGCTGGCCGAGGAGGGCTGATGGGGGAGACCTTCAGCGGCCTGGTCACCGACGGCCCGCTGCTGGTGGCCGCCGCGGTCGCCGCGCTGGTCGGGCTCGTCAGCTTCGCCTCGCCGTGCGTCCTCCCGCTGGTGCCCGGCTACCTGTCCTACGTCACCGGGCTGGTCGGCTCCGGCGCCCGGACGGCGGCCCCGTCGATGGTCGCGGCCGGCGGCGCCGCGGCCACGGCGGTCCGCACCGACGAGCGCTCGCCCCGCGGGCGGATGGTGCTCGGCGCGGTCCTGTTCGTGCTCGGCTTCACCGCCGTCTTCGTCACCATCAGCACCGCCGTCGGCGGCCTCGGTCGGCTGCTGCTCCAGTACAACGACGAGATCACCCGCGTGCTCGGCGTCGTCACCGTCCTGGTCGGGCTGGGCTTCCTCGGCTGGCTGCCGCTGCTGCAGCGCACCAAGCGGGTGGCCTTCCGCCCGGCGACCGGGCTGGCCGGCGCGCCGCTGCTCGGCGTCGTCTTCGGGCTGGGCTGGACGCCGTGCCTGGGCCCGACGCTCGCCGCGGTGCAGAACCTCGCCTTCCAGCAGGCCACCGCCGGCCGCGGCGCGCTGCTCGGGCTGGCCTACTGCCTGGGCCTGGGCGTGCCGTTCGTGCTGGTCGCGCTCGGCGCCCGCTGGGCCATGGGCGCCACGTCGTTCCTGCGCCGGCACGCGCGGGCGGTCACCCGGTTCGGCGGCGCCGTCCTCGTGGTCGTCGGGCTGCTGCTGGTCACCGGCGCGTGGACCGAGATGATGCGCTGGCTGCAGGGCTGGCTGGCCGCGAACGGCCTCGCGGAGAGCGTCCTGTGACCGAGCTGGCGAGGTCGCCGATGGGCACGGCACCAGTGGGCGCGGCGGCGACGAGCGCCAGCGAGGAGCCGACGTGACCATCGCTGCCCCGCCGCGGCCCGCGCCCGCTCCGCCACCGCCGGCCCGTCCGTCGCTCGGTGCCCGCGCCCGGGGCCTGTGGCTGCGCTGGTGGCGCCGGCTGACCGCCATGCGGACGGCGATCATCCTGCTGTTCCTGCTGGCGCTGGCGGCGATCCCCGGGTCGCTGCTGCCGCAGCGCTCGTTGAACCAGAACGCCGTCCGGCAGTACTTCGCCGACCACCCGACGCTGGCGCCGGTGCTCGACCGGCTGTACGCCTTCGACGTCTTCAGCTCGCCGTGGTTCTCCGCGGTGTACCTGCTGCTGTTCGTCTCGCTCATCGGCTGCGTCGTCCCGCGGCTGGTCGAGCACGTGCGCGCGCTGCGCGCCGCACCGCCGCCGGCGCCGCGCCGGCTGCTGCGGCTGCCCGACTCCGCCGAGCTCGCCACCCCGCTGTCCGGCTCCGCCGCCCTCGACGTGGTCGAGGAGGAGCTGCGGGTGCGCCGCTTCCGCGTCGTCCGCCGCGAGACGGGTGCCGGCCCCGAACTCTCCGCCGAGAAGGGCTCCTGGAAGGAGACCGGCAACCTGCTGTTCCACCTGTCCCTGGTGGCGCTGCTGCTCGGGCTGGCCGGCGGCAGGCTCTGGGGCTACGAGGGCAGCATCCTGGTCACCGAGGGGCAGGGCTTCTGCAACTCGTTCCAGCAGTACGACACGTACCGTTCCGGTGCGCTGGTCGACGGCGCGGACCTCACCCCCCTCTGCGTCGACCTCGAGGACTTCCGCGCCGAGTACGAGGAGGACCTGACCGCGGCCTCCTTCACGGCCGACATCCGCTACGGCGGGCCGGGCGAGGAGGGCCGGCCGACGACGATCGGCGTCAACGACCCGCTCCGGGTCGACGGCGACCGGGTGTACGTCACCGGCCACGGCTACGCGCCCCGGTTCACCGTCACCCTCCCCGACGGGACGGCGTTCACCGACGTCTCGGCGCCGTTCCTGCCCTCGGACCAGGCGACCATGTCCAGTGAAGGGGCGCTCAAGCTGCCCGACCTCGGCGCCAGCGTGGAGGACCAGCTGGCCCTCGAGGGCTTCTTCGCACCGACCGGGCTGATGCAGGGCGGCGTCCTGACCTCGATCGACCCGCGGCCGCTCAACCCGCAGGTGGCGATCCTGGCCTACCAGGGCTACCTCGGCCTGGACTCGGGCCTGCCGCAGTCGGTCTACTCCCTCGACGCCAGCCAGATCGAGCGCGGTCGCCTCACCGAGGTGGGGCGGGCCAACCTGGCGGTCGGCGAGACGCTCACCCTCCCCGACGGGACGGCGATCACCTTCACCGGCGTCGACCAGTTCGCGGCGCTGCAGTTCTCGCACGACCCCGGGCAGGTGTGGGTGCTCGGCGCGTCCGTGGCCCTGCTCGCCGGCCTCCTCGCGCTGCTCCTGCTGCGTCGGGAGCGCTGCTTCGCCCGTGTCGGCCCGTCCCCCGACGGCGGCGGTACCGTGCTCTCGGTCGGTTCGCTGACGCGGGGCGGCGGCGACAGCGCCACGTCCTTCGCCGAGCTGACCGGGCGGCTGCGGGCCGCGCTCGACGAGCGGTCCCCGGCCCCCTCCGCCCCGCCGTCCGGCGGGGCCGCACCGGAACCGGAGGTCCCCCCGCGTGACCGTTGACCCGTCGCTGGCCGAGCTGTCGGACACGCTGTTCTCGATCGCCGTCGCGCTCTACTCGGTCGCCGTCGTGGCGTTCTCCGCGCAGCTCGCGTTCGGCAGGCGCCCGGCCCAGCAGCTGGTCCCGGCCGGCGGTGGCGGCGCCGCCGAGGCGCCTCCGGCGCCGGCGCGCACCCACCGGTGGGGGCTGGCGGGGCTCGCGTTCACCGTCCTCGGCGCGGTCGTGCACGCCGCCGTGCTGGTCACCCGCGGGATGGCGGCCGACCGGCTGCCGTGGGGCAACATGTACGAGTTCGCCACCGCGGTGGTGCTGGTGGGCGTGGTCGTCTACCTCGTGCTGGCCGTCCGCCTGCCCGTCCTCCGCGACATCGGCGCCTTCGTGCTCGCGCCGGTCGTGCTGGCCCTGGTCGCGACCGGCCTGTTCCTCTACACCGAGACCGGGCCGCTGGTCGCGGCGCTGCGCTCGAGCTGGCTGGCGGTGCACGTCTCCACGGCGATCCTCGGTTTCGGCATCTTCTTCGTCAGCGGCATCGCCAGCGTGCTCTACCTGCTGAAGCTGCGGTCCGACGCCCGCGGCGCCGAGGCCGAGGGCTCGTTCCTCTCCCGGCTGCCCGGCGCGGTCACGCTGGACCGGGTCGCCCACCGCACCGCGGTCTTCGGGTTCCCGATCTGGACCTTCGCC
The DNA here is from genome assembly GCF_054050015.1 of Geodermatophilus sp. SYSU D01176. Lineage (NCBI taxonomy): Bacteria > Bacillati > Actinomycetota > Actinomycetes > Geodermatophilales > Geodermatophilaceae > Geodermatophilus > Geodermatophilus sp. SYSU D01176. The sequence goes on from NZ_JBJGYN010000023.1 coordinate 7,435, forward strand.
GTCATCGCCGGGGCCATCTGGGCGGAGAGCGCCTGGGGCCGGTACTGGGGCTGGGACCCCAAGGAGACCTGGGCCTTCATCGCCTGGGTGGTCTACGCCGGCTACCTGCACGCACGGACGACGGCTGGCTGGCGGGGGCGCCCGGCGGCGTGGGTCAACGTGGTCGGCCTGGCCGTCATGGTGTTCAACCTGCTCTACGTGAACATGGTGTCCACCGGCCTGCACAGCTACGGCGGGCTCGACTAGCGGACCGTCCCGCTCGTCCCACGAGGTGACACCGGTCCCCCCGCCGGGCGGCGTGTCGGTGACACGCCGGGTGGAGCCGTGCTTCCATGCCCCCATGTCGCGCCGGAGGGGAGCTCCCCGTGGGTAGGCACTCGGCTCTCGAGGGGTCCGCCGTGCACCCCGTCGTCGCCGCCGCGCTCGCGCAGCGTCCGGCGGACGCGCCCGCAGGCCGGCACGGCGACCTGCGCGCCGAGGGCACCGAGAGCGGCCTGGGCTGGCCGGGCGACCCGGCGACGCACGAGGGCCTGGGCTGGCCCGGCGGGATGACCGACGAGGTCCCGCAGGCCGCGCCGGCCGCCGACCCGCCGCAGCGGCGTCGCGGGTGGCGGCGCTTCTTCCGCGCCGCCTGACAGAGGACCCCGCCTCCGAGCCCTCCGCCGGCTCAGGGCACTCCAGGAGAGGGCAGGGGCCCCTGCGGAGGGGCCGCCCGACGCCCGAGGCGTACGGGGAGTCCGGTGTCGGCTATGCGGGGGAGCCGTCGTCGCGCCGGGTGCGACGCTCCAGCTCGCGCAGGAACTCCGGGTCGTCGTCCGGCGCCACCGGTCGGACGGCGCGCTGCGGCCGCGGCCGTCTCGGCGCACGGATCCCGCCGGGACCGCCCTTCTCCGCCGCCCGCAGGACCAGCACCACGACGGCGACCGCCACCACCAGCACCACCACGAAGGCCATCGCGGCCACCCCCTCGATCCAGCCCGAGTGTCCTCCACAGTACGTGCGCGGGCGATACTCGACCGCGCACACGGTGAGAGGAGTGCGCCATCGACGCCGTCGACCGGCAGCTGATCGACCTGCTGCGCGCCAACGGGCGGGCCAGCTACGCAGAACTGGCCCGGCGGGTCGGTCTCTCGTCCCCGGCGGTGCACGAGCGGGTCGGCAAGCTGGAGGCCGCCGGGGTCATCACCGGCTACCGGGCGGTCGTCGACCCGGCGGCGGTGGGGCTGGGCGTCACCGCGCTGGTGGGCGTCATCGAGAGCGACTCGGTCGACGAGACGGGCATCGAGGAGGCGCTGGCCGCGATGCCCGAGGTCGAGGACTGCTGGCGGGTCGCCGGCAGCGAGGCCTACGTGCTGAAGGTCCGCGTGACCGACATCCCGGCACTGGAGACCACCATCAGCGCGTTGAACCGGATCAGAGGCGTCGCCCGCACCCGGACGACGGTCGTGTTGAGCACCAAGTGGGAGGGCCGTCATGGCGGAGAGGGCTGAGCCGGCGGTGCCGGGCGCACCGACCGGGGGGCCGGCGGCGCCGCCGAGGATCGCGCCCTGGCTGGTCGTCTACACGGTGGGCCGGCTGGCCATCGCCGCCGCGCTGGTCCTGCTGCTGTGGTGGCTGGGCCTGGACTTCTGGTCCGGTGCGCTGTTCGGGCTGCTGCTGTCGATGCCCGTCTCCTACCTGCTGCTGCGCCCCTCGCGCGAGCGGCTCACCGAGGGCCTCGCGGCACGCAGCGTCGCCCGCCAGCAGGCCAAGGCCGCGCGGGAGGCCCGCCTCACCGGCGACGGCGCCTGACGTCCGACCGAGTGCCTTCCGCGCGCGAAAGGCACTCCGTCAGCCGCTGAGCGTGAGGCCCGCGCCGAGCAGGACGCCGGCCACCAGGGTGAGCAGCCCGGTGCCCTGCAGCGCGGCGATGAGCGCCGGCCCGCGCCCACCGGACAGCACGGTGCGCACCGGCGGCACGGCGAGCGGCACCGCCAGCAGCGCCAGCAGCGCCCACGGCCGGGCCACCCCGATGGCGACGACGACCGCGAACGCCACCGCCGGCAGCGCCGCGAACGCCACCCGGGTGCCGCGGTCACCGAGCAGCACCGCCAGCGTGCGCTTGCCGACGGCGGCGTCCCCGTCGATGTCACGCAGGTTGTTCACCACCAGCAGCGCCACCGACAGCAGGCCGATCGGCACCGAGGCGGCCACGGCCAGCCCGTCGACCGAGCCGGTCTGCACGAACGTCGTCCCCACGACGGCGACCAGGCCGAAGAAGACGAAGACGAACACCTCGCCCAGCGCGCGGTAGCCGTAGGGGAGCGGGCCGCCGGTGTAGGTCCAGGCCGCCGCGATGCAGGCGGCGCCGACGGCGACCAGCCACCAGCTCGACAGCGCCGCCAGCGCCAGCCCGGCGAGCGCGGCGACGGCGAAGGAGGCCAGCGCCGCGCCCAGCACCTGCCGCGGGCTCGCCGCGCCCGAGCCGACCAGCCGCATCGGCCCCACCCGGACCGCGTCGCTGCCGCGCACCCCGTCGGAGTAGTCGTTGGCGTAGTTGACCGCCACCTGCAGCGCGAGCGCGACGAGCAGGGCCAGCAGCGCGGTCAGCGGGCGGAACCCGCCGAGGGCCGCTGCGGCACCGGTACCCACCAGCACGGGGGCGAGGGCGGCGGGCAGCGTGCGCGGGCGGGCGCCGGCCAGCCACTGCGCGGGGGTGGCCACGGTCATGCCTCCAGGAGGGTCGCCGCCACGCCGCGGCGGTCGGGCTTGCCGGTGTGCAGGGTGGGGACGGCGGCGATGCGGTGCAGCTCCCGCGGCGCGGCGGGCCCGCCCAGCCGCTCGGTCACCCACGGGCGCAGCGCGGCGAGGTCGGGCTCCGCGCCGGGCGCCGGGACGACGGCGGCCACCACGCGCTGGCCCCACTCGCCGTCCGGCCGGCCGAAGACGACGGCGTCGGCGACGTCCGGGTGCTGCCGCAGCACGGCCTCCACGGCCTGCGGCGCGACGTTGACCCCGCCGGTGACGACGACGTCGTCCAGCCGGCCGTGCACGGTCAGCCGGCCCACCCCGTCGAGCGAGCCGGCGTCGCGGGTGCGGAACCAGCCGTCGGCGAAGGCCGCGGCGGTGCCCTCGGGGTCGAGCCGGTAGCCGAGTGCGAGCACCGGGCCGGCCAACTCGATCCCGTCGTGCACGCGCACGCGGACCCCGTCCAGCGGCTCGCCGTCGTAGACGCAGCCGCCGGCGGTCTCGGTCATCCCGTAGGTGGTCACGACGGCGACGCCCCGGGACCGGGCCCGGGCCAGCAGGCCCGGGTCCGTGGCCGCGCCGCCGACGAGCACCGCGTCCAACACGCGCAGCGCGGCGGGCTCGGCGTCGAGGTACCGGCGCAGCTGGGTGGGCACCAGGGCGGTGTAGCGCCGTCCGGGCGGCATGCGGGCGACGCCGGCGGCCAGCGGTTCACCCGGCGCCAGCACGGTCGGGTCGGTGCCGCCCAGGATCGAGCGGCAGAGCACCTGCAGGCCGGCGATGGCCGAGACCGGCAGCGCGAGCAGCCAGCCGCCGGGGCCGCCGAGCCGGCGCAGCGTGGCCTCGGCCGAGGCGCGCACCGCGGCCGCCGGCAGCAGCACGCCACGGCCGTCGCCGGTCGACCCGGAGGTGACGACGACGAGGTCCGCGCCGTCCTCCAGCGGCTCGTCGGCCCGCAGCACCGCCCGGGCGGCCGCGACGGCGATCGGTGGCCCGGCGGGCAGCACGGCGAGCGGCGCCGCGCCGTCCAGGGCGGCGCGCAACTGCGGCAGGAGCACGAGGGGGTCGGCCGGCGCGGGCACGGGGGTGAGGTGCCTGGGCACGAGGTCCGAGAGTAAGGACCCTCCTGCCCCCCTTGAAGGACCCCCTTGCCACCCGTCACTCGCAAGCTCGCGGCGGGCCCCTGCAAGGGGGCCGACAGGGCTCGTGGCGGGGCCCTGCAGGAGGGCCTGTCTACGCTTGCTGCCGTGTTCGACACCGACGGGGCGCGGGTCTGGTCGGTGCCGATGCGGACCCGCTTCCGCGGTATCGACGTCCGCGACGGCGTGCTGGTGCAGGGCCCGGCCGGCTGGGGGGAGTTCTCCCCGTTCTGGGACCACGACCTCCCGCACAGCCGCCGCTGGTGGGCCGCGGCGGTCGAGGCCGCCTGCGACGGCTGGCCGGCACCGGTGCGCGACAGCGTGCCGGTGAACGTGACCGTGCCTGCCGTCGACGCCGATCGGGCGCACGCGGTCGTGGCCGCCTCCGGCTGCCGGACGGCGAAGGTCAAGGTCGCCGAGCCCGGCCACACGCCCGCCGACGACCTCGCCCGCGTCGAGGCGGTGCGCGACGCCCTCGGCCCGGACGGCGCGATCCGGGTCGACGCGAACGCCGCCTGGGACGTCGACACCGCCGCCGCCCGGATCCGCGAGCTGGACCGGATGGGCCTGGAGTACGTCGAGCAGCCCTGCGCGTCGCTGGAGGAGCTGGCCGCGCTGCGCCGCCGCATCGACGTCCGGATCGCCGCGGACGAGGCCGTCCGGCGCGCGGCCGACCCGCTGCGGGTGGACCTGCGCGAGGCGGCCGACGTCGTCGTCCTCAAGGTGCAGCCGCTCGGCGGCGTGCGGGCGGCGCTGCGCGTGGCCGAGGCGCACGGCCTGCCGTGCGTGGTGTCGTCGGCCCTGGAGTCGTCGGTGGGCATCGCCGCAGGGGTGGCGCTGGCCGCCGCGCTGCCGGAGCTGCCCTTCGCCTGCGGGCTGGCCACCGTCGCCCTGCTCGGCGGCGACGTCACCAGCGACCCCCTCCTGCCGGTGGACGGCGCGCTGCCGGTGCGGGCCGTGACGCCCGACCGGCTGGCCGACGTCGCTGCCGGGCCAGAGGTCGAGGCGCGCTGGCGGGCCCGGCTCGACGCGGTGCTCGGGTGAACCCCTCCACCGCCCTCGCCCGGGTGCTCGTCGACGAGCTGGTGCGCGGCGGGGTCACCGACGCCGTCGTCGCGCCCGGGTCCCGCTCGGCGCCGGTCGCGCTGGCGCTGACCGACGCCGAGCGCGACGGCCGGCTGACCCTGCACGTGCGCATCGACGAGCGGACGGCGGCCTTCCTCGCCCTCGGCCTGGCCAGGGCGTCGGGGCGGCCGGTCCCGGTGCTCACCACCTCCGGGACGGCGACGGCGCACCTGCACGCCGCCGTGCTGGAGGCCGACGCCGCCGGGGTGCCGCTGCTGGCGCTGACCGCCGACCGGCCCCCGGAGCTGCGTGACACCGGCGCCAACCAGACCATCGCCCAGCCCGGGCTCTACGGCGGCGCGGTGCGGGCGGCGGTCGACGTCGGCGTGCCCGAGGCCGGCCGCGAAGAGGCGCAGAACCGGTACTGGCGGTCCCTGGTGGCCAAGGCGCTGCTCACCGCCCGCGGTGCGCTCTCCGGTGATCCCGGGCCCGTGCACCTCAACCTGCCGTTCCGCGAGCCGCTGCTGCCCGAGGACGCCGACGTGCGGACCGCCGGCCCGTGGTCCGGCCGGCCGGACGGCGCCCCGTGGACCGACGGCCCGGTCGCGGCTGTCAGGGGTCCTGCCGACGCCGGCCCGGCCCGCACGCTCGTCGTCGTCGGGGACGCCCCGCCCGCGCTGGGCCGGGCGGCCGCGGAGCTGGCCGCGGCGCAGGGCTGGCCGGTCGTCGCCGAGCCGTCGAGCGGTGCGTGGCAGAGGTCCGTGCGCGGCGGCGCGCTGCTGCTCGGGGTGCCCGGCTGGCTGGCCGCGCACCGGCCCGACCGGGTGCTGGTCGTGGGCCGGCCGACGCTGTCCCGGCCGGTGGCGGCGCTCCTGGCCGACCTCGCCGTCCGGGTGGAGACGGTGTCCGCCGCCCCGCGCTGGCCCGACGCCGGCCGCTCGACGACCTGGGTGGGCGGGCTGCCGACCCCGGGCACCCCCGCGGACCCGGCCTGGCGCGAGGCCTGGTGCGAGGCCGCGGACAAGGTGGGGACGGCGGTCGACGGCGTGCTCGACGCGCTCCCCACGTTGACCGCCGGGCTGCTCGCCCGCGACCTGGTGGCCTGCCTGCCCGACGGCGCGCTGCTGGTCCTCGGCTCGTCGACCCCCGTGCGCGACGTCGACCGGCTGGCCGTCCCGCGGGCGGGGCTCACCGTGCTGGCCAACCGCGGCGTCGCCGGCATCGACGGCACCGTCTCCACCGCCGTCGGGGCGGCCCTAGTCCACTCCCGTGGCGATCCCCGCGGAAATCGCCGGGGGTTCGCGCTGCTCGGCGACCTCACGTTCCTGCACGACCTCCAGGGGCTGCTGGTGGGGGAGGGGGAGCCGCGGCCGGACCTCACCCTCGTCGTCCCGGACAACGACGGCGGCGGCATCTTCGCCCAGCTCGAGCCCGGGCAATCCCGGTACGAGTCCGGCTACCGGCGGGTGTTCGGGACGCCGCACGGCCGCGACCTGGTCGCCGTGGCCGAGGCGCTGGGCTGGCCGGCCCAGCGGGTGTCGTCGCCGGCCGAGCTGCGGGACGCGGTGCACGCCGGTGGGCCGCGGGTGGTCGTCGTCGCCACCGACCAGCGCGCCGAGGCCGAGCTGGCCGTCCGCCTGCGGTCGGCCGCCACCGAGGCGCTGGGCGGAGCCTGAGGACGCCTCAGCGCGACGCCGCCCAGTACGCCAGGTGCGAGCGGTGCAGCCAGTCGTCGACCCACGCGGTGTCCGGCTCCGGCGGGACGGCCGGGCTCTCCCGCAGCGCGACCAGCCGCTGCTCGGCGTCCTCGACCGCGGCCAGCACCTCGGCCAGCGGCGCCTCGCCCCCCGCCGCACCGACCGCAGGTACGCGCGGTCCGGCTCGGGCACCGGCAGGGTGACCCGGCCGGTGGTGAGCAGCTCGACGCCCTGCACGCCCAGCCGCAGCGCGTGCATGGCGAACGTCGAGTCGTAGCCGTGCGCGGCGACCGGCTCCGGCCGGTGGGTGCGGGCGCCGCCTCGCCGGTCATCGCCGCCTTCTGCGTGCGCAGGTGGCCCAGGTAGCGAGCCGCGGCCCGGCGGGAGACGAAGGGGTGCGCGTTGGCGGTCAGCTCGGCGCCGACGTCGCGGTAGACGACCTCGCCGGGTAGCCGGGCGGCAGCGAGCGGTCGCCCGGCACGGGGTGCGGCGGGGTCCGGACGTCCATGCGCACATCGTGACCGACGGCGGGCCGTCGTCGCGCGCGACTTCCGGGGGTCAGCTCTCCAGCGCGGCCTGGACGGCGGCGAACTTCGCCTGGGTCTCGGCCAGCTCGGCGGCCGGGTCGGAGCCGGCGACGATGCCGCAGCCGGCGAACAGCCGCGCCGAGGCCGGGTCCCGGTCGGAGAGCTCGGCGCAGCGCAGGGCCAGGCCGAACTCGCCGTCCCCGCGGGCGTCCAGCCAGCCGACCGGGCCGGCGTAGCGGCCGCGGTCCATGCCCTCCAGCTCGCCGATCACCGCCGCGGCGGCGTCGGTGGGCGTGCCGCAGACGGCGGCGGTCGGGTGCACCGCGCCGACCAGCTCCAGCAGCCCGGCGGAACCCCGGGCCCCGCCGCGGCGCTGCGCACCCGTGACGTCGGTGGCCAGGTGCCGGACGTTGGCCAGCGTGAGCAGCTCCGGCTCCTCCGGCGCGGTGAGCGTCGAGCAGTACGGCTGCAGCGCGCGGACCAGCGAGTCGACGGCCAGGGCGTGCTCGGCACGGTCCTTGGCCGAGGCGAGCAGGCCCGCGGCCAGCCGCTGGTCGTCGGCACCCGCGCCGCGGGGGGCGGTCCCGGCCAGCACCCGCGAGGACAGCTGCCGGCCGGTGCGGCGCAGCAGCAGCTCCGGCGTCGCCCCGAGCAGGCCGTCGACGGCGAAGGTCCAGCAGTCGGGGAAGCGCGCGGCCAGCCGGGCCAGCAGGGCGCGGGCGTCCAGCGGCGCGTCGGCGGTGACCAGCAGGTCGCGGGCCAGCACCACCTTGGCGAGCTCGCCCGCGCCGATCCGCTCCACCGCCGTGGCCACCGTCGCGCACCACGACGCGGGGTCCAGCGCGCCGTCGGCGTAGCGGAGCCGCCCGAGCGGGGACGGCGCGGTCGCGGGGGCGGCGGCCAGCACGTCGGCGGGGTCGGCGTCCCCGGTGGTGGTCACCCAGGCCACGCCGTCCCGCCGGCCGACGACGACCTCGGGGACGACGAACACCGACGTCCCGGCGGCCGGGTCGAACGCGATGCTGGCGAACACGACCGGCCCGGAGCCGGGGACCTCCGCCCGGTCGTCGACGTCCAACCCGGCGCTGAGGGACTCCCACCACGCGGCCGCTTCGGCCAGGGCGCGCGGGCCGGTGACCTCCAGCCGGGCCGCCTCGCCCCAGCCGACGAGGCCCTCGCCCTGGCGCACCCAGGACAGCGCGCCGGCGGCCGGCAGCAGGTCGAGCAGGGCGGGCGACTCGAGCAGCGGGGTGGTGGTGACGGCAGGCGTGACCGCACCCGGGGTGGTCACTGCTGCCACGCTCACCTGCCCAGAGTAGGCAGCCCGGTAGCGTCGTCGTCGTGGGAGACCGGCGAGACAGCGCACACAGGTCCCCTTCCGGGGCCCGCCGCGAGCCTGCGAGCGGCGGGGAGAAGGGGGTCCTTCCCCTCCGGGCCGGTCTGGACAAGCGGCCGGCCGAGGTCGCGGCCATGTTCGACCGGGTCGCGCGGCGCTACGACGTCACCAACACGGTGCTCTCCGGCGGCCTGGACGCCTCCTGGCGGCGCGCCACCCGCGAGGCCCTCGGCGCCCGCCCGGGGCAGACGGTGCTCGACGTCGCCGCCGGGACGGCGGTGTCGACGGTGGAGCTGACCGGCGGCGGCGTGCGCGCCATCGCCTGCGACTTCTCCCAGGGGATGCTGCGCGCCGGCGCGGCCCGGCCGGTGCCCAAGGTGGCCGGCGACGCCATGGCGCTGCCGCTGGCCGACGAGAGCGTCGACGGCGTGGTCATCTCCTTCGGCCTGCGCAACGTCGCCGACCCGGACGCCGCGCTGCGCGAGTTCGCCCGGGTCACCCGCCCCGGCGGCACGCTGGTGGTCTGCGAGTTCTCCAGCCCCACCTGGGCGCCGTTCCGCACCGTCTACACCGAGTACCTGATGCGGGCCCTGCCACGGATCGCGACCGCGGTGAGCAGCAACCCCGAGGCCTACGTCTACCTGGCCGAGTCGATCCGGGCGTGGCCGGACCAGCCGACGCTGGCCGCGCGCGTCCAGGCGGCCGGCTGGGCCGACGTCGCGTGGCGCGACCTCACCGGCGGCATCGTGGCACTGCACCGCGGCCGCAAGCCGCTCGGTTGACGTCCTCCCGGGGGGTCCGCGCGACTCCGGTGCAGGTGGGACGCGGCGAGACACAAACGTGACGGAGCCGTTCTGGACGGCCACTTGTCACCGAGGTCACATCCCGGCCTAGAGTAGGGACCGGGCGACTTTGTGAAGCAATTCACAAGGCCGCCGGGGACGCGAACAGAGGGGGCCGAGGTGGACGACGGCGACCGGCGGGCCGACGTGCTCGTCGTCGGCGCCGGGCCGGCGGGCTCCTCCGCCGCGTGGCACCTGGCCCGTGCCGGCCTCGACGTCGCCGTCCTGGAGAAGGCCCGGCTGCCCCGCGAGAAGGTCTGCGGCGACGGGCTCACCCCGCGCGGCGTCAAGGCGCTCGACGACATGGGCGTCGACACCGCCGGCTGGGTCCGGCACAAGGGCCTCCGGGTCACCGGCGGCGGCCAGGTGGCCGAGGTCGACTGGCCGGTGCTGGACCGCTGGCCCTCGCACAGCCTGGTGCGCAACCGCCGCGACCTCGACGCCGGGCTGGCCGGCCACGCCGTCGCGGCCGGCGCCCGGCTGGTGCAGGAGGTCGCGGTCACCGGGCCGCTGCTCGACGACGCCGGCCGGGTCGCCGGGGTGCACACCGAGGAGGGCCCCGACCGGACGCCGGCCACCTGGCGCGCGCGGCTGGTCGTCTCCGCCGAGGGGCTGTCGGGGCGGCTGGCCAAGGCGCTGGGACTGCTGCGCCGGGAGGACCGGCCGCTCGGCGTCGCCGTCCGCCGGTACGTCTCCACCCCGCGCACGGACGACGACTACCTCGACGTCTCCTTCGACCTCTCCGCCGGCGGCCCGAGCGCGGACTCGATGCCCGGCTACGGCTGGGCGTTCGGCATGGGCGACGGCACCAGCAACGTCGGGTTCGGCCTGCTCGACCGCCGCCGCGGCACCGGCGCCGAGCCGCGGGCGGTGCTGCGCGGGTGGCTGGCCACCCTGCCGGAGCAGTGGGGGCTCGGCGAGGAGCACGCGGTCACCCCGCTGCGCGGCGCGGGCCTGCCGATGGCGCTGCACCGCGGGCCGGCCTACACCCGCGGGCTGCTCCTCGCCGGGGACGCCGCCGGCACGGTGAACCCGTTCAACGGCGAGGGCATCAGCTACGCGCTGGAGACCGGCCGGATGGCCGCCGAGGCCGCCGTCGAGGGCCTGGCCGCGCCCGAGGGCCTCGCCCGCGAGGCGGTCCTGCGGCGGTACCCGGCCCGGCTGCGCGCGGAGTACGGGCGCCACCACCGGCTCGGCATGGGCTTCCTCGCCCTGCTGGCCCGGCCGGACCTGGTCCGCTTCGCGACCGCGCACGGGCTGAAGCGGCCGGCGCTGGTGGCCCGGGCGCTGCGGCTGATGGGCAACCTCTCCGACGGGCGGGACGGCGACCGGTTCGACCGCGCCGTCGCCGTCCTCACCCGCCTGGCCCCGGCGGTCTGACGTGACCATCGACGGAGAGGGGTAGCCCCGGTGCTCTCGGTGTACGTGCCGATCGTCGGGCTGTTCGCGCTGGCGGCGGCGTTCGCGCTGTTCTCGGTGGCGGTCGCGCCGTTCGTCGGCCCCCGCCGCTACAACCGGGCCAAGCTCGCCGCCTACGAGTGCGGCATCGAGCCGGTGGACCAGCCGCTGACCGGCGGCCGGTTCCCGGTCAAGTACTACCTCACGGCGATGATCTTCATCGTCTTCGACATCGAGATCGTCTTCCTCTACCCGTGGGCCGTCGCCAACGACGCGCTCGGCGCCTTCGGGCTGGTCGAGATGGTCGTCTTCATCGGCACCGTGTTCATCGCCTACGTCTACGTGTGGCGGCGCGGCGGCCTGGACTGGGACTGAGGAACGGGCGATGGGACTCGAGGAGAAGCTGCCGAGCGGCGTCCTGCTGACCACGGTCGAGAAGGTGGTCAACTGGACCCGCAAGTCCTCGCTGTGGCCGGCCACCTTCGGGCTGGCCTGCTGCGCGATCGAGATGATGGCCACGGGGGCGGGCCGCTACGACCTGGCCCGCTTCGGCATGGAGGTCTTCCGGGCCTCGCCGCGCCAGGCCGACCTGATGATCGTCGCGGGGCGGGTCAGCCAGAAGATGGCGCCGGTCCTGCGGCAGATCTACGACCAGATGCCCGAACCGCGCTGGGTGCTCGCGATGGGCGTGTGCGCGAGCTCCGGCGGGATGTTCAACAACTACGCGATCGTGCAGGGCGTCGACCACGTCGTCCCGGTGGACATGTACCTGCCCGGTTGCCCGCCGCGGCCGGAGATGCTCACCGACGCGATCCTCAAGCTGCACCACAAGATCATGAACGAGCCGCTGGGGCCCAAGCGGGCCCGCGAGCTCGAGCAGGCGCGGGCCGAGGGCCGGGCGGTGGACCCGCTGATCGAGATGCCGTCGTCGGTGCGCGTCGACAAGGCGGCCCGGGAGGCCTACGAGCGGGCCGCGGCCGAGCGGCGCACCGGCCAGTTCGCCATCGAGCAGCGCGGCGGCAACGCCGTCCTGCTGCCCGCCCCCTACGTGCGGAGTGACCGGTGACCGGCCCGGGGGACCGCAGCGGCGAGGACGCCGGCCAGGGCGCGACCGCGCCCAGCGGCGGCTTCCGGAAGGGCGCGTTCGGGGTCAGCGGCAGCGGCGACACCTCCGGCTTCGGCGGGCTGGTCCGGGTCGAGCCCGGCGGCGCGGTCGCGCTGCACTCCACCGACCGGCCCTACGGCGGCTACTTCGACGAGGTCACCGACGCGCTGATCGACGCGGTCGGGCGGGCCACCTACGACGCCGCCGTGCAGCGGGTGCTGGTCGACCGCGGCGAGATCACCTACTTCGTCGCCCGCGAGCACCTGCTGACCCTGGTCCGGGCGCTGCGGGACGACGAGGCGCTGCGCTTCGAGCTGTGCAGCAGCGTCTCCGGCGTCGACTACCTGGACAGCGGCGGTCCCGCGGCCACCCCCGGCCGGCCGCGGCTGCACGTCGTCTACCACCTGACCTCGATGACCTACCGGCGCCGGATCCGGCTGGAGGTCGCGGTCACCGCCGAGGACCCGCACGTCCCCTCGGTCGTCCCCGTCTACCCGACGGCGGACTGGCACGAGCGCGAGACCTGGGACATGTTCGGCGTCGTCTTCGACGGCCACCCGGCGCTGACCCGGATCCTCATGCCCGACGACTGGGACGGCCACCCCCAGCGCAAGGACTACCCGCTCGGCGGCGTCCCGGTCGAGTACCACGACGCCACGATCCCGCCACCGGACACCCGGAGGGCCTACCGATGAGCACCACCTACAACCCGGCCGACCCGTACGCCGGCTCCCGGGAGACCACCGAGGGCCGCGTCTACACCGTCACCGGCGGCGACTGGGACCAGACGCTGGGCACCGAGGCGTACGGCGAAGAGCGGCTCGTCGTCAACATGGGCCCGCAGCACCCCTCGACGCACGGCGTGCTGCGACTGGTGCTCGACCTCGAGGGCGAGACGGTCACCAAGGCCCGCGTCGTGATCGGCTACCTGCACACCGGCATCGAGAAGAACACCGAGTACCGCAACTGGACGCAGGGCACGACCTTCGTGACGCGGATGGACTACCTGTCCCCGCTGTACAACGAGGCCGGCTACTGCCTGGCGGTCGAGAAGCTGCTCGGCGTCGAGGCGCCGCAGCGCGCGCAGACGATCCGCGTGCTCGTCATGGAGCTCAACCGGATCGCCTCGCACCTGGTCGCGCTGGCCACCTTCGGCATGGAGATGGGCGCGCTCACCGGGATGACCAACGGCTTCCGCGAGCGGGAGATGGTCCTCGACCTGCTCGAGGAGATCACCGGCCTGCGGATGAACCACGCCTACATCCGGCCCGGCGGCCTGGCGCAGGACCTGCCCCCGGGTGCCGTCGAGCACATCCGCGAGTTCCTCGAGGTCATGCCGGCGCGGGTGGCCGACTTCCACAAGCTGCTCACCGGCCAGCCGATCTGGCAGGCCCGGCTCAAGGACGCCGGCTACCTCGACGTCACCGGCTGCGTGGCGCTCGGCGTCACCGGGCCGATCCTGCGCGCGGCCGGCCTGCCGTGGGACCTGCGCAAGGTCGAGCCCTACCTGGGCTACGAGACCTACGACTTCGAGGTGCCGACCGCCGACACCTGCGACGCCTGGGGGCGCTACCTGGTCCGCATGGCGGAGATCAACGAGTCCCTGAAGCTCGTCGAGCAGGCGCTGGACCGGCTGGAGCCGGGCCCGGTCATGGTCGAGGACCGGAAGATCGCCTGGCCGGCGCAGCTGTCGCTCGGGCCCGACGGCATGGGCAACTCCCTGGAGCACGTCAAGCACATCATGGGCCAGTCGATGGAGGCCCTGATCCACCACTTCAAGCTGGTCACCGAGGGCTTCCGGGTCCCGGCCGGCCAGGTGTACGTGCCCGTCGAGTCCCCTCGCGGCGAGCTCGGCTACCACGTGGTCAGCGACGGCGGCACCCGACCGTGGCGCGTGCACGTGCGCGACCCCAGCTTCGTCAACCTGCAGGCGACCGCGGCGATGAGCGAGGGCGGCATGATCGCCGACGTCATCGCGGCGATCGCCTCGCTCGACCCGGTGATGGGCGGGTGCGATCGATGAGTGCGCTCCCGGGATCGGCCGAGGGCACCGCCGTCACCGGGCTGGACTCCAGCCCGGTGGAGCCGCCGGCCGCGGACCTGCCGCCGCTGACCGAGCAGACCCGGCTGGAGGCGCGCGAGATCATCGCCCGCTACCCCCAGCCGCGCTCGGCGCTGCTGCCGATGCTGCACCTGGTCCAGAGCTACCAGGGCTACGTCACCCCGCAGGGCGTCGCACTGTGCGCCGAGGAGCTGGGCCTGACCAAGGCCGAGGTGGGTGCGGTCGCGACCTTCTACACGATGTACAAGCGCCGTCCCACCGGCCGGCACCTGGTCAGCGTCTGCACCAACACCCTGTGCAGCGTCCTCGGCGGGCAGCGGATCTTCGACGCGCTCTCGGCCGACCTCGGCGTCCACCACGACGAGACCGCCGCCGACGGCTCGATCACCCTCGAGCACGCCGAGTGCCTGGCCGCCTGCGACTACGCGCCGGTGGTCACCGTCGACTACGAGTTCTACGACCAGCAGGACGTCGAGTCCGCCCGCGAGCTGGTCGCCGCCCTGCGCCGCGGGGAGAAGCCGCACCCCAGCCGCGGCGCCCCGCTGACGGACTTCCGCGGGGTCTCCCGCCAGCTGGCCGGCTTCGACCAGTACGGCAGCGAGGCCGCCCGCTCGGCCGCGGTCGACGCCGAGGGCGCGATCGGCCCGACGCTGGCCGGGCTACGGCTGGCCGCCGAGCGCGGCGAGTCCGCCCCGCCGATGCCCGGTCCCGGGCAGCCGCCGGACGACGCCGACGAGCCGGCCGAGACCGTGCAGCCCTCGGGCCGCACGGGCGAGACGCCGGAGGAGGAGGCCGCCGACGCCCGCGTGGCCGCGGCCGACACCCCCGCGGAGCGGGCCGGCGCCGCGCAGACCCACCCCGACAAGGGGGCCGAGTACGGGCAGCCGCGGGGCCGGCAGCGGGCCGGCACCGAGAACCCACCCGCCGCCGAGCCGGCGACCGGCACCAACCCGACGGACGGGAAGGCCTGACATGCCCCTCGCACCCGTGCTGACCTCCCGCTGGGCCGAGCCGCAGTCCTGGCGGCTGTCGACCTACGAGCGGCTCGACGGCTACGCCGGGCTGCGCACCGCGCTGTCCATGACCCCCGACGAGCTGGTCGGGCTGGTCAAGGACTCCGGGCTGCGCGGCCGCGGCGGCGCCGGCTTCCCGACCGGCATGAAGTGGAGCTTCATCCCGCAGCCCAAGCCGGGGGAGACGCCCACCGGGCCGGCCGCCATGCCCAAGTACCTCGTGGTCAACGCCGACGAGGGGGAGCCCGGCACCTGCAAGGACCTCCCGCTGATGATGGCCGACCCGCACTCGCTGGTGGAGGGCGTCGTCATCTCCGCCTACGCGATCCGCTCGCACCTGGCGGTCATCTACGTGCGCGGTGAGGCGGTGCACGCCCACCGCCGGCTGGTCACCGCCGTCCGCGAGGCCTACGAGGCCGGCTACCTCGGGACCGACATCCTGGGCTCCGGCTACGACCTCGAGCTGATCGTGCACGCCGGGGCCGGCGCCTACATCTGCGGCGAGGAGACCGCGCTGCTGGACTCGCTGGAGGGCTACCGGGGTCAGCCGCGCCTGAAGCCGCCGTTCCCGGCCGTCGCCGGCCTGTACGGCGCCCCGACGGTGATCAACAACGTCGAGACGCTGGCCAGCGTGCCGTTCGTCGTCCGCGGCGGATCGGACTGGTTCAAGGAGTTCGGCCCGGAGAAGTCCCCCGGCCCGAAGATCTACTCGCTGTCCGGCCGCGTCGTGCGGCCGGGCCAGTACGAGGCCCCCATGGGGACGACGATGCGCGAGCTGCTGGAGATGGCCGGCGGCGTGCGCCCCGGGCACGAGCTGAAGTTCTGGACTCCGGGCGGTTCCTCGACGCCGTACTTCACCCCGGAGCACCTCGACGTCCCGCTGGACTTCGACTCGGTGGCCGCCGCGGGCTCCATGCTCGGCACCACCGCACTCATGGTCTTCGACGAGACCGACTCGATCGTCGAGGCCACCCTGCGGTTCACCGAGTTCTACGCGCACGAGAGCTGCGGCAAGTGCACCCCGTGCCGCGAGGGGACCTACTGGCTGGTGCAGATCCTGCAGCGCCTGGTCGACGGCCGGGGGACGGCGGCCGACCTGGACCTGCTGACCGACACCTGCGACAACATCCTGGGCCGCTCGTTCTGCGCCCTCGGTGACGGCGCGACCAGCTGCATCGCCAGCTCGCTGAAGTACTTCCGTGACGACTACGTCGCGCTGCTGCCTCCCGAGGAGCAGGCCCGGCTGGGTCGTTCCCTCCGCCTCGAGCCCGTCGGAGTGGCCTCGTGACACTGACCAACCCGACCCCTGCGCCCGCGGTCCCGCCCGGCGCGCCGGGCCCGCACACGCCGCCGGACGCCGTCCACTGCACGATCGACGGCTTCGACGTCGCCGTGCCCAAGGGGACGCTCATCATCCGGGCCGCCGAGCTGATCGGCGTGCAGATCCCGCGGTTCTGCGACCACCCGCTGCTCGAGCCGGTCGGGGCCTGCCGCCAGTGCCTGGTCGAGGTGGAGGGCCAGCGCAAGCCGGTGGCCTCCTGCACCATGCCGGTCACCGAGGGGATGGCGGTGAAGACGCAGCTCACCAGCCCGGTCGCCGACAAGGCGCAGCAGGGCACGATGGAGCTGCTGCTCATCAACCACCCGCTGGACTGCCCGGTCTGCGACAAGGGCGGCGAGTGCCCGCTGCAGAACCAGGCGATGACCAACGGCCGCACCGAGAGCCGGTTCGTCGACGTCAAGCGCACCTACCCCAAACCGCTGCCGATCAGCAGCGAGGTGCTGCTCGACCGCGAGCGCTGCGTGCTCTGCGCCCGGTGCACCCGGTTCTCCCAGCAGGTGGCCGGCGACCCGTTCATCGAGCTGTTCGAGCGCGGCGCGCTGGAGCAGGTGGCCGTCTACGAGGACGAGCCGTTCGAGTCCTACTTCTCGGGCAACACCACGCAGATCTGCCCGGTCGGTGCGCTGACCAGCGCCCAGTACCGGTTCCGCGCCCGCCCGTTCGACCTGCGCAGCGAGGACAGCGTCTGCGAGCACTGCGCCTCCGGGTGCGCCCAGCGCACCGACTACCGGCGGGGCAAGGTCACGCGCCGGCTGGCCGGCGAGGACCCGGCGGTCAACGAGGAGTGGAACTGCGACAAGGGCCGCTGGGCCTTCCGCTACGCCACCGCCAACGACCGGCTCACCACCCCGATGGTGCGGCGGGGCGGCGTGCTGCAGCCCACGTCCTGGCCCGAGGCGTGGGCCGCGGCGGCCGAGGGGCTGCGCGCCGCGCGGGACGCCGGCGGGGTCGGGGTGCTCCCGGGCGGCCGGCTGACCGTCGAGGACGCCTACGCCTACGCCAAGTTCGCCCGGGTCGCGCTGGGCACCAACGACGTCGACGCGCGGGCCCGCGCCCACTCCGCCGAGGAGCTGGCGTTCCTCGCCGCACACGTCGCGGGCACCGGCCCGGCCAACGGCGCGGTCACCTACGACGACCTCTCCGCCGCCCCCGCGGTGCTGCTCGCCGGCCTGGAGCCGGAGGAGGAGTCGCCGATCCTGTTCCTGCGGCTGCGCCGGGCGGTCCGCAAGAACCGGCTGGCCGTCTTCGACCTCGCGCCGTTCGCCACCCGCGCCGCCGAGAAGCTGCAGGCCACGGTGCTCGCCACCCGCCCGGGCACGGAGGCCCGCTCGCTGGCCGCCCTGGCCGAGGGCCGCTGGGGCGGCCCCGCGGTCGAGGCGCTGCGGCAGCCCGGCGCGGTCCTGCTCGCCGGCGAGCGGCTGGCCGAGATGCCCGGCGCGTTCTCGGCGCTGGCCGCCCTGGCCCGGGCCACCGGCGCGCGGATCGCCTGGGTGCCGCGCCGGGCCGGGGAGCGCGGTGCCGTCGAGGCCGGCGCGCTGCCGGCCCTGCTGCCCGGTGGCCGCCCGGTCACCGATGCCGGTGCCCGCGCCCAGGTCGCGGCGGCCTGGGGCGTCGCGGAGCTGCCGGCCACGCCCGGTCGCGACCTCACCGGCATCCTCACCGCCGTCACCCACGGGCAGCTGAAGGGGCTGCTCGTCGGGGCCGTCGACCCGGCCGACCTGCCGGATCCGCGGCTGGCGGAGGCGGCGCTGGCCGACGCCGAGTTCGTGGTGAGCCTGGAGCTGCTGCCGAGCGCGGTCACCGAGCACGCCGACGTCGTCCTGCCGGTGGCCGCCGCCTCCGAGAAGGCCGGCGCGTACCTGGACTGGGAGGGCCGGCTGCGCCCGTTCGACACCACGCTGCACGGCACCGGCCAGCTGCCCGACGGCCGGGTGCTGCAGGGTCTGGCGGACGAGCTGGACGTCGACCTCCGGCTGCCCGCGCCCGAGACCGCCCGCGCCGAGCTCGCCGCGCTCGGGGTCGTGGCCGAGCGCCCGCTCGTCACCGGTCTGGACGTCGCCCCGCCGGACGACCCGGAGCTGGCCGAGGACGAGGCGGTGCTCGCCTCCTGGCGGCAGCTGCTCGACGTGGGGACGCTGCAGCGCGACGAGCCGGAGCTCGCCGGCACCGCCCGGCCGCCGGTCGCCCGCCTCGGCAAGGACGCCGCCCGCCGGCTGGGCCTGGCCGACGGCGACCGGGTCACCGTCTGCGGCGCGATGGGGGAGATCAGCCTGTCGGTGCTGGTCACCGAGATGCCCGACCAGGTGGTCTGGCTGCCGATGCGCTCACCGGGCAGCGAGCTGCACACCCGGCTGGGCACCCCGCCCGGCGGCGTGGTCCGCCTCATCGCCGGAGGTGCCGAGTGATGCCGCTGGCCGCGGCCGACCAGCCCACCCTCGAGGACTTCGGCACCGACGTCTGGTGGATCGTCCTCATCAAGGTCGTCGGCGTCTTCGCCGTCCTGGTGCTGCTGACGCTGTTCGCCATCGTCTTCGAGCGCAAGGTCGTCGCGCGGATGCAGCAGCGGATCGGCCCCAACCGGGTCGGCCCGCGCGGCTACCTGCAGAGCCTCGCCGACGGGTTGAAGCTGGCGTTCAAGGAAGACATCATGCCGGCGCTCGCGGACAAGCCGGTCTACTTCCTGGCCCCGGTCCTGGCCACCGTCCCGGCGTTCCTGGCCTTCTCGGTCATCCCGCTGGGCCCGGTGGTCAGCATCTTCGGGCAGCAGACCCCGCTGCAGCTCACCGATGCCCCCATCGGCGTCCTGGTCGTCCTGGCCTGCTCGGCGATGGGCATCTACGGCATCGTCCTGGCCGGCTGGGCGTCGGGCTCCACCTACCCGCTGCTGGGCGGGCTGCGCAGCGCGGCGCAGATGGTGAGCTACGAGATCGCGATGGGGCTGTCGATCGTCGCGGTGTTCCTCTACGCCGGCTCGATGTCGACCTCGGAGATCGTCGCGGCCCAGGCCGACGGCAACCCGGTCTCCTTCTTCGGCCTGACGTTCACCGGACCCGGCTGGTTCGCCGTCCTGCTGCCGGTCTCCTTCGTCGTCTACGTCATCGCCGTGGTCGGCGAGACCAACCGGGCGCCGTTCGACCTGCCCGAGGCCGAGAGCGAGCTGGTCGGTGGCTTCCACACGGAGTACTCGTCGCTGAAGTTCGCCCTGTTCTTCCTCGCCGAGTACATCAACATGGTCACCGTCTCCGCGCTGGCCGCGACGCTGTTCCTCGGCGGCTGGCGGGCGCCGTGGCCGATCTCGATCTGGGACGGCGCGAACTCCGGCTGGTGGCCGCTGCTGTGGTTCTTCCTCAAGGTCGTCGCCGCGCTGTTCGTCTTCATCTGGCTGCGCGGCACGCTGCCCCGGCTGCGCTACGACCAGTTCATGCGCTTCGGCTGGAAGGTGCTGGTGCCCACCGCGCTGGTCTGGATCCTCGCCGTCGCCACCATGCGCACCATCGCCCGCGAGGCCGAGCTCTCCACCGGCCGGGTGGCGCTGTTCGTGGGGGTCCCGATGGCGCTGCTGGTCATCGCCGTGCTGCTCGTGGCCAGCCGGGCCAGCAACCGGGCCACCCGGATCGCGGCGACCAAGGCCGCGGCCGGCTCCATCCACCCGACCGAGGCCGAGCCGGAGGTGCTGCCGCCGCCCGGACCGCGCCGCCGGCCCGGCGGCCCCAGCCGCGCCGAGGGCGGCTTCCCGATCCCGCCCATGGACCTCGCCGTCCCGCCGTCGCCGCGGCTGCGCCGCCGTGACGCGGTCGCGCCCGACGGCACCGTGGTGGGCACCGGACGGCGCAGCGGCGCCGGCACCCAGGAGGACGCCGATGTCTGAGCACCCCGACGTGGACCGGCGGTCGCCGGACCCCCACGACCCCGGCCACGACATGGTGGCGCAGACGAGACGCGAACTGGCCTCCCGCAGCCGGGACGCCGGACCGGTCAAGCGGGCCAGCTGGCTGCCCGGCCCAGGGCAGGGCTTCGGGGTCACCTTCGCGCAGATCTTCCGCAAGGTGACCACCGAGGAGTACCCCGAGGTCCCCAAGGTGACCAAGCCGCGCTACCACGGCCGGCACGTGCTCAACCGGCACCCCGACGGCCTGGAGAAGTGCGTCGGGTGCGAGCTGTGCGCCTGGGCCTGCCCGGCCGACGCCATCTACGTGGAGGGCGGGGACAACACCGAGGACGAGCGCTACTCGCCCGGTGAGCGGTACGGGCGCGTTTACCAGATCAACTACCTGCGCTGCATCTTCTGCGGCCTGTGCATCGAGGCCTGCCCGACCCGCTCGCTGACCATGAGCAACGACTTCGAGCTGGCCGACGACAACCGGGCCGACCTGATCTACACCAAGGAACAGCTCATGGCCCCGCTGCTGCCCGGCATGGAGGCCCCGCCGCACGCCATGCGGCTGGGGGACGACGAGAAGGACTACTACGTCAGGACGCCGGACCCCGCGTCGCCCGCCGAGCCCGTCGCGGTGGAGCTGCCGTGAACGACGTCGTCATCGGCACCGGTGAGGCCGTCGTCTTCTGGGTGCTCGGCCCGATCGCGCTGGCCGGCGCTCTCGGCATGGTGCTCTCGCGCAACGCCGTCCACTCGGCGCTGTGGCTGGTGAACACGATGCTGGCGCTGGGCGTCTTCTACGTCGTCCAGGAGGCGCCGTTCCTCGGCGCGGTGCAGATCATCGTCTACACCGGCGCGATCATGATCCTCTTCCTGTTCGTGCTGATGCTGGTCGGGCGCGACTCGTCGGACTCGGTGGTGGAGACGCTGCGCGGGCAGCGGGTGGCGGCGATCGTGCTCGGCCTCGGCTTCGCCGGGCTGGTCGGCGCCGGCGTCGCCCGGGCCACCCAGGACCTCCCGGTCACCGGCCTCGCGGCCGTGCAGGGCGGGGAGACCACCAACATCGAGGCGGTCGCCGAGGTGCTGTTCACCCGCTACCTGCTGGCCTTCGAGGTGACCAGCGCGCTGCTGATCACCGCAGCCGTCGGCGCGGTGGTGCTGGCCCACATCGAGCGCGACGCCGGCACCCGGCCCACCCAGAAGGAGCTGTCGCGCGCCCGGTTCCTCACCGACCGGCCGCAGACGCTGCCCGGGCCCGGTGTCTACGCGCGCGGCAACTCCGTCGCCGCGCCCGCGCTGCTGCCCGACGGCCTGCTGGCCGAGGACAGCTTCGCCACCGGGACCGAGCCCCAGGAGATCGAGCAGATGCCGCGTCCCACCGGCCGGGCCGAGCTGGGCAGTCCCGACGCCGCCCTGGGCACCCTCGACCCGGCGCCCATCGACACCCCGGGGGGACGGGACAGGTGAGGGAGCGTGCGACCGAACCCATGAGCGGAGCAGCCCGGCTCGCGACGACGACGAGCGCCGGCGAGGAGGGATCGTGAGCCTCACGCACTACCTGGTGCTCGCGGCGATCCTGTTCACCATCGGCGCGGTCGGCGTGCTCGTGCGGCGCAACGCGATCGTCGTCTTCATGTGCGTGGAGCTGATGCTCAACTCGGTGAACCTGACGCTGGTCACCTTCGCCCGCGCCAACGGCACCGTCGACGGCCAGGTCATGGCGTTCTTCGTCATGGTCGTCGCCGCCGCCGAGGTCGTCGTCGGCCTCGCGATCATCATGTCGATCTACCGGACCCGCCGGTCGGCGTCGGTCGACGACGCCAACCTGCTGAAGTACTGACGGGAGCCGGCAGATGGAGACCGTGCCCGCCGACGGGCTGATCGCCGCGTCCTGGCTGCTCATCGCGCTGCCGCTGGCCGGCGCCGCCGTCCTGCTGCTGGGCGGACGGCGTACCGACCGGTGGGGGCACCTGCTCGGCACCGGCACGGTCGTCGCGGCCTTCGTGCTCGGCCTGCTGTGCACGCTGCAGCTGGACGGCCGCCGGGTCGACGTCGACCTGTTCACCTTCGTCGCCACCGGGTCGCTGGACGTGCAGGCCGGCCTGCTGTTCGACCCGCTCGCGGCGGTCTTCGTGCTGCTGATCACCGGCGTGGGCGCGCTCATCCACGTCTACTCGATCGGCTACATGGCGCACGACCCGCGCCGCCGCCGGTTCTTCGCCTACCTGAACTTCTTCGTCGCGGCGATGCTGCTGCTGGTCCTCGGCGACAACTTCGTGGCCCTCTACGTCGGCTGGGAGGGTGTGGGCCTGGCGTCCTACCTGCTCATCGCCTTCTGGCACGACCGCCCGTCGGCGGCCACCGCCGCGAAGAAGGCGTTCATCATGAACCGGGTCGGCGACGTCGGGCTGGCGCTGGCGATCTTCCTGGTGTTCGCCCAGCTGGGCACGGTCTCCTACGACGGCGTCTTCGGCGCGGTCGGCACCCTGGCCGGTGGCACGGTCACCGCCATCGGCCTGCTGCTGCTGCTCGGCGCGTGCGGCAAGTCCGGCCAGTTCCCGCTGCAGGCGTGGCTGCCCGACGCCATGGAGGGCCCGACCCCGGTGTCGGCGCTCATCCACGCGGCCACCATGGTCACCGCCGGCGTCTACCTCATCGCCCGCTGCGCGCCGATCTACGACGAGACGCCGACCGCGCGGGCCGTCGTCCTCGCCGTCGGGGCGATCACGCTGGTGATCGGCGCGATCGCCGGGTGCGCCCAGGACGACATCAAGAAGGTGCTGGCCTACTCGACGGTCAGCCAGATCGGCTACATGTTCCTGGCCGTCGGGCTCGGCCCGGTCGGCTACGTCGCGGGCCTGGCGCACCTGCTCACCCACGGCTTCTTCAAGGCCGGGCTGTTCCTCGGCGCCGGCTCGGTCATGCACGCGATGGACGACGAGGTCGACATGCGCCGCTTCGGCGGCCTGGCCCCGCACATGAAGGTCACCTTCGTGACGTTCGGGCTGGGCTACCTGGCGTTGATCGGTTTCCCGTTCCTGTCCGGCTTCTACACCAAGGACGCGATCATCGAGGCCGCGTTCGACCGCGGCGACGGCTGGGGCTACCTGCTCGGTGGGGTCGCCATCCTGGCCGCCGGGCTCACCGCCTTCTACATGACCCGGCTGATGCTCATGACCTTCGCCGGCCGGCCCCGGTGGGAGCCGGGCGTGCACCCGCACGAGTCGCCGACGGTGATGACCGCGCCGATGGTGCTGCTCGCCGTCGGTTCGGTGCTGGCCGGCTTCCTGCTCGTGGTCGCCTTCCCGCTGCAGGAGTGGCTGACGCCGGTCTTCGGCGAGCCCGAGGAGGCCGAGCACGTGGTCGCGCCGCTGGTGGTCAGCGTCCTGGTCACCGCGGTGATGGTGCTCGGCGTGCTCACCGCCTGGCTGTTCGTCGGCCGCCGCGAGGTGCCGGTGACCGCGCCGGTCCGGGTCTCGCCGGTGACCCGCGCCGCCCGCCGCGCCCTCTACGCCGACGCGGTGAACGAGTCGCTGTTCATGCGGCCCGGCCAGTGGCTGACCCGCGCGCTGGTGTTCGTCGACAACCGCGGGGTGGACGGCGCGGTGAACGGCCTGGCCGCGACGCTGGGCGGCTCGTCGTCCCGGCTGGGCCGCACCCAGACCGGCTTCGTCCGCTCCTACGCGCTGTCCATGCTCGGCGGCGCGGTGGTCCTGGCCGGTGCGCTGCTGGCGGTGACGGCGGGATGAGCTCCAGCTCCACGGACCGAGAGGCGACGTCGTGAGTGACTTCCCGTTCCTGCTCGCGATGATCGCCGTCCCGGCGGTCGGTGCGGCCGTCGTCGCGGCACTCCCGCGCGGCCGCGAGGAGACCGCCAAGCAGGCCACCCTCGGGGTGAGCCTGCTCGTGCTGCTGCTCGCGGTGCTGGCGACCGTCGCCTTCGACGCCGGCGGCGAGCGGTTCCAGCTGACGACGTCGGTGGCCTGGATCCCCGACTTCGGCGTCGACTTCGCCCTCGGCGTCGACGGCATCGCGCTGGTGATGCTCCTGCTCATCGGCGTCCTGGTGCCGGTGGTGGTGCTGGCCTCCTGGCGCGACGAGCCGACCGGGCGCCGGTCGATGTCGACCTTCTTCGCCTGGCTGCTGCTGCTCGAGTCGCTGATGGTCGGCGTCTTCGCCGCGACCGACGTCTTCCTGTTCTACGTCTTCTTCGAGGCGATGCTCGTCCCGATGTACTTCCTGATCGGCAGCTTCGGCGGGCCGCGACGGCAGTACGCGGCGGTCAAGTTCTTCCTCTACAGCCTGGTCGGCGGCCTGGTGATGCTGGCCGCGGTCATCGGGCTGTACGTGGTGAGCGCCGGCGAGCTCGGCGAGGGGACGTTCGCCTTCGACGCGCTGCGGCAGATCGAGATCGACCCCGGCGTGCAGAAGCTGCTGTTCCTCGGCTTCTTCGTCGCGTTCGCGATCAAGGCCCCGCTGGTGCCCTTCCACACCTGGCTGCCCGACTCCGGCGCCGAGGCCCCCATCGGCGGGGCGGTGCTGCTGGTCGGCGTCCTGGACAAGGTGGGCACCTTCGGGTTCCTGCGCTACTGCCTGCCGCTGTTCCCCGACGCCTCCCGCGACCTCGCGCCCTACGTGCTCGTCCTCGCCGTCGCCGGCGTCCTCTACGCCGCGCTGCTGGCGATGGCGCAGAGCGACCTGAAGCGGCTGGTGTCCTACACCTCGATCGCGCACTTCGGCTTCATCGCGCTGGGCATCTTCGCCTTCACCACCGAGGCGGCCACCGGCGCGGTGCTCTACATGGTCAACCACGGCATCGCGACCGGGCTGCTGTTCCTCGTCGTCGGCATGCTCATCGCCCGCGGCGGCTCCCGGCAGATCGGCGACTACGGCGGGATCGCGAGCAAGGCGCCGCTGCTCGCCGGCGTCTTCCTCGTCGCGGGGCTCGCCTCGCTCGCGCTGCCCGGCACCAACAGCTTCGTCAGCGAGTTCCTGGTGCTGATCGGCTCGTTCCCGACCCGGCCGGTGTTCACCGTGCTGGCCACCGTCGGCATCGTGCTGGCCGCCCTCTACGTGCTGCTGGTCTACCAACGCACCATGCACGGCCCGCCGCGCGGCGTGCTGCTCGAGCCGGGGCCGGAGACCCCCGCGCCCGCCACCGGCGGTGGCGGGGCCACCGCGGCCACCGCCACGCTGGAGGCGCCGGCGGCCGCGCCGGGCGGGCTGCGGGTCCGCGACCTCTCCCGCCGCGAGCTGGCCGTCGCCGCGCCGATGGTGGCGCTCATCATCGCGCTCGGGGTCTACCCGCAGCCGCTCATCGACCTCGTCGAGCCGGCCGTCGCCGCCACGATGAGCGACGTCGGAGCCGACCCGGCCGGCGTCTCGCCCGAGGCTCCCGTCGGGGGGACGGACTGATGATCGAGGCCCCGACCCTCTCCCTGGCCGCGCTGGCGCCGCTGCTGTGCGTCTTCGGCGCCGCCTGCACCGGCGTCCTCGTCGAGGCGTTCGCCCCGCGGGAGACCCGCCACCCGGTGCAGGTCGCCGTCGCCCTCGCCGGCACCCTCGGCGGGCTGGTCACCAGCCTGCTGCTGGCGGGGGAGCGGCAGGTGACCGCCGGCGGCGCCCTCGCCGTCGACGGCCCCGCGGTGTTCCTGCAGGCCACCATCGCCGGCCTGGGTGCGCTGTCGCTGCTGCTGTTCGCCGAGCGCTCGCTGGACCCGGCCCGCTCGGCGTTCGTCGCCGCCGCGGCCGTGCCCGCGGGCAGCCCGCGCGACCGCGAGCTGGCCACCGCCCACCGCGTGCAGACCGAGGTCTACCCGCTGGCCACCTTCGCCATCGGCGGCATGATGCTGTTCGTCGCGGCCAACGACCTGCTGGTCATGTTCGTCGCGCTCGAGGTGCTCAGCCTGCCGCTGTACCTGATCAGCGGGATGGCCCGTCGCCGGCGGCTGCTGTCGCAGGAGGCGGCGGTCAAGTACTTCCTCCTGGGCGCGTTCGCCTCGGCCTTCTTCCTGTACGGCCTCGCCCTGGTCTACGGCGCGACCGGCAGCATCCGGCTCTCGGTCATCCGCGAGTCGGCCGCCGCGCAGACCGGGGGCGGCGTGCTGCTCGTGCTCGGCCTGGCGCTGCTCGTGGTCGGGCTGCTGTTCAAGGCCAGCGTCGCGCCCTTCCACGCCTGGACGCCGGACGTCTACCAGGGCGCCCCGACCCCGGTCACCGCCTTCATGGCCGCCTGCACCAAGGTGGCGGCCTTCGGGGCCATCCTGCGGCTGCTCTACGTCGCCTTCGGCACGAGCGAGTGGACCTGGCGGCCCCTGGTCTACGGCATCGCGATCGTCTCGATGGTCGTCGGCGCCGTCCTCGGGCTCACCCAGACCGACCTCAAGCGGATGCTGGCCTACTCCTCGATCGCGCACGCGGGCTTCCTGCTCACCGGCGTCCTCGGCTACGGCAGCGGCGCCGACGGCACCGGCTCGGGGCTCGGGGGCACGATGTTCTACCTGCTGGCCTACGGGCTCACGACGCTCGGCGCCTTCGCCGTCCTCACGCTGGTGCGCGACGGCGACGGCGAGGCCACCCACCTGTCCCAGTGGGCCGGGCTGGGCCGCCGCTCGCCGCTCACCGCGGCGGTGATGGCGCTGTTCCTGCTGGCGCTGGCCGGTATCCCGCTCACCAGCGGGTTCACCGGCAAGTTCGCCGTCTTCCGGGCCGCCATCGACGACGGCGCCTGGCCGCTGGTGGTCGTCGCCCTGCTGGCCAGCGCCGTGGCGGCGTTCTTCTACCTGCGGGTCATCGTGCTCATGTACTTCTCCGAGCCGGCCGCCGACGGTCCGACGATCGGTGTCCCGGGCCTGCCGACGACGCTCGTGCTCGCCGTGACCGTCACCGCGACGGTGGTCCTGGGCGTCGTCCCCGGGGCGGTGCTCGACCTCGCCGAGCAGGCGGCTAGATTCGTCGGTTGATGACCGGAGCCAGCGCCGCCGTCGGCGGGGAGACCTCGACCGACACCTGGCAGCGGATCTCGACCCCCGCCTCGACGATCGGCCCGTGGCTGCCCGAGGGCGACCTCGGCGTCCGCCTCGCGGAGGGCCTGGGGCGGGTCGAGGAGGCCCTGCTCGCCGCCGTCGGCAGCGAGCACCCGTTCGTGCGGGAGGCGGCCGGGCACCTGGTCGCCGCCGGTGGCAAGCGGTTCCGGCCGCTGCTGGCGCTGCTCGCCGCCGAACTCGGCGACCCGCGCGCCGACGGGGTCACCGAGGCCGCGGTCGTCTGCGAGCTCACCCACCTGGCCACGCTGTACCACGACGACGTCATGGACGAGGCCGCCGTGCGCCGCGGGGCGCCCAGCGCCAACAGCCGGTGGTCCAACAGCATCGCGATCCTCACCGGCGACTTCCTCTTCGCCCGCGCCTCGGACCTGCTGGCCGACCTCGGCCCCGAGGCGGTGCGCATCCAGGCGCGGACCTTCGAGCGGCTGGTCACCGGGCAGATCCGGGAGACCGTCGGCGCCCAGCCCGGGGACGACCCCGTCGCCCACTACCTCGACGTGCTGGCCGACAAGACCGGGTCCCTGGTGGCCACCTCGGCCCGCTTCGGCGCCTCCTTCGCCGGGGTGGACGGCGAGCTCGTCGCCGCGCTCACCGCCTTCGGCGAGGAGGTCGGGGTCGCCTTCCAGCTGTCCGACGACCTGCTCGACATCGTCAGCCAGGACGGCGCCTCCGGGAAGTCGCCGGGGACCGACCTGCGGGAGGGCATCGCCACGCTGCCCGCCCTCTTCGCGCTCGCCGGCGCGGACCCGGCCGAGCAGCGGCTGCGCGAGCTGGTCTCCGGGCCGATCACCGACGACGCCGAGCACGCCGAGGCCCTCGAGCTGCTGCGCTCGTCGGCCGGCCTGCAGCGGGCCACCGAGGTGCTCCGCGAGTACGCCGACCGGGCGCAGGAGCGGCTGGTCGGGGTCCCCGAGGGGCCGGTCCGCGAGGCGCTCTCGGCCCTGTGCGACTACGTCGTCACACGCACCAGCTGAGCGCCGGGGGCATGCTGGGCGGGTGCGCCGCCACCTGACCGGCCTGGTCACCGGGCTCCTGCTGCTGTCCGCGTGCTCCGCGACGGCGGGGGAGGACGCCGGGGCGGCACCGACCGGAGGGTCCGCACCCGCGGCGACGCCGTCCCGGACCCCGCCGCCGCCCGAGCCCGACCCGGCGTCCGAGCCGCGCCCGGCGCTGGACGTGGCCGTCCTCGCCGAGGGCCTGGACCACCCCTGGGACGTCGCCCGCGCTCCGGACGGCACCCTCCTGCTCGACGAGCGGGGCGGCGGGCTGACCGCCGTGCTGCCCGACGGGACGGTGCGGCCGCTGGACGCCGACTTCGGGGACCTGTTCGCCACCGGGGAGACCGGCCTGATGGGCCTGGTGCTCGACCCGGGGTTCGCGGGGGACCGCCGCTTCTACACCTGCCAGGGCGTCGAGGAGGACGGCGGCGCGGAGATCCAGGTGACCGCCTGGACCGTCGACCCGGGCTGGACGACGGCGACCCGCGTCGCCGACCCGCTGATCGACGACATCCCGGTCAACGAGCGCAGCGGCCGGCACGGCGGCTGCCGGCTGCGCTTCGACGACACCGGCGCGCTGCTCGTGGGAACCGGCGACAACGCCGTCGCCGACAACGCCCAGGACCTCGGCACGGTCGCCGGCAAGGTGCTGCGGGTCGACCCGACCACCGGCGAGGCGGCGGCCGGCAACCCCTTCCTGGGGCGGGCGGACGCCGACCCGCGGGTGTGGACCTACGGGCACCGCAACGTGCAGGGGCTGGCGGTGCGGCCCGGCTCGGGTCAGGTGTACGCCGCCGAGCACGGGCCCCGCCGGGACGACGAGGTGACCCTGCTGCGCCCCGGTGGCAACGGCGGCTTCGCGCCGCAGGGCCCGGGCTACGGCGAGTTCGTGCCGATGACCGACCTCTCGCTGCCCGACGCGATGCCGGCGACCTGGGCCTCGGGGGACCCCACCATCGCCTCGTCCGGGGCGACGTTCCTCGCGGGGGAGCAGTGGCAGGGGTACGAGGACCTGCTGCTGCTCGGCGTCCTCAAGGACCGCGGTGTCCTGGCGCTGCGGGTGGCCGACGACGGCACCCTGCTCGACCAGTTCCGGCTGCCCGAGCTGGAGGGCACGTACGGCCGCATCCGGACCGTGCAGCAGGGTGACGACGGCGCCCTCTACGTGACCACCGACAACGGCGACGGGGAGGACCGGCTGCTGCGGGTCACCCCGCGCTGAGCATCCCCACCCGATCGAGCACCCGGGCCGGGACGGGCGTGTCCGTCGGCAGCAGCGGGCAGGGCTCGGGCTCGCCTGCGACGGTGCGCAGCGGGAGGACGCCCGCCCACACCGGCGCGGACAGGTCCCGCTCGTCGTCCCCCGGCGGGCCGGTGCGGACCTTGACGCTGGCCTCGGTCAGGTCCAGGGCGAGCAGCGCGGTGGCGGCGAGCTCCTTGCGGTCGGGCCGTCGGGTGCCGGCCCAGGAACCCGGGGCCAGGTGCTCGGTGAGTGCCTCCAGGCCGAGCAGGTGCTCCTCCGGGTCGGTCACCGACCGGACGGCTCCGTGCACGACCGCGCACCGGTAGTTCAGGGAGTGGTGGAAGGCCGAACGGGCGTAGACGACGCCGTCCACGTGGGTGACCGTGAAGCAGACCGGCGCGCCCGCGGCCGCCGCCCGCAGGGACGCCGCGCCGGTGGAACCGTGCAGGTACAGGGTGTCGCCCCGCCGTCCGTAGCCGGTCGGCAGCACGACGGGCGCGCCGTCCAGCACGACGCCGAGGTGCCCCACCAGGCCGGCGTCCAGCACCGCGTACAGCTCCGTGCGGTCGGTCCGGGCCCGCTTCGCTCCTCGGCGGATCGTGCTGCGCGGTGTGGGGGAGAGCGGCGCTGCGGTGTCCATGGCCCCACCGTGCCCGCTCGCGTGGCCTCCTCCCAGGGCCAATACGCTCCCATTCCGGGAGGCCACTGCGACGGAGAGGGGGCGGCGTGGTCGACGTGCCGCCGGTGGTCCTCGACCGGGCGTCCGGGACGCCGCTGTCGGTCCAGCTGGCCGACGCACTGCGGACGGCGACGGTGGACGGCGCGCTCCGCCCCGGCGACCGGCTGCCCTCCACGCGCGAGCTCGCCGCCGCGCTCCGGGTCAGCCGCACCGTCACCGCCGCCGCCTACGACCAACTGCTGGCCGAGGGCTGGGCGGACGGACGCCGCGGCGTCGGCACCTTCGTCGTCGGCACGGCGACCGCGGCCCCGGCACGCTCCCCGACGCAACGGCTGGCTCCTCGGAGCACGCCGCCACCGATCGACCTGCGGGCCGGTGCGCCCTGCCTGGAGGTCCTGGACCGCGCCGCCTGGCGGCGTGCGTGGCGCGCGGCCGGGGACCCCGACCCCGACGCCGGCCCGGAGCCGGCCGCCGACCCGGGCTTCCAGCGGGCCGTCACCGAGCGCCTGCTCCGCCACCGCGGCCTCGCCGCTGCCCCCGGCGACGTGCTCGCCACGGCGGGGACCTCGGCCGCGGTCGCCGAGCTGGCCCGGCTGCTGCCTGCCGGCAGCCGGGTGGGCGTCGAGGACCCCGGCTACCAGCGCGTGGTCGCCGCGCTCCGGGACGCCGACGTGACGGTGGTGCCGCTCGCGGTGGACCGCGACGGCCTGGTGGTCGAGGCGGTGCCCCCCGGCCTCGCGGCGGTGTACTGCACGCCCGCGCACCAGTACCCGCTCGGGCGCCGGCTCTCCGCTGTCCGCAGGCTGGCCCTCGTCGCCCGTGCCCGCGCCGAGGGCTGGTGGGTCCTGGAGGACGACTACGACGGCGAGTTGCGCTACGACGTCGCGCCGCTGCCGCTGCTGGGCGCCCTGGGCCCGGACGTCACTGTGCACCTCGGCACGAGCAGCAAGATCGTCAGTCCGACGCTGGGGGTGGGCTGGCTGGTCGCCCCGCCGGAGCTGCGCGAGGCGCTGGTGGCGCGGCGGACGGCGACCGGCACCCGTCCCGCGCGGGCGGGGCAGCGGGTGTTCTCCGCCCTCGCCGCGAACGGGGACCTCGCTCGGCACCTGCGCCGGCTCCGGCGCGAGCTCGCGGCCCGGCGCGAGCAGGTGCTGGAGGCGGTGGCCGCCGGCGGGGTGCAGGCCGAGGGGGACCCGGCCGGCGCGCACGTGCTCGTGCCGCTGCCCGACCTGCGGGGCGAGGAGGCAGTCGTCGCTGCGGCCGCCGAGCGGGGCGTCGCAGTGGACGCACTCGGGCGCCAATGGACGAGGCCCGGTCCGCACCCGGCCGGACTCGTCGTCGGGTTCGCCGCACCGGCCCGCGCCGACCTGGCTCGCGCGCTGCCGGTGCTGACCCGGGCGCTCGGGGACGTGCTGGGCTGAGGCACTGAACACCAGAGGCCTGGAACCGGGCGGCGGGTCCTGGGCCCTCTGGCGTTCAGCCGCTGCCGCCCGGAGGGCGGCGATCCTCTCTCAGGCGCTGACGGTCCAGGTGTCGCCGCCGGCGAGCAGCGCGCCCAGGTCCGCCGGGGCGGCCGTGCGAGCCTCCTCGACCTGGTCGGCCATCATCCGGTCGTAGGTCGGCTTCTGCACCGACCGGAAGACGCCCATGGGGGTGTAGCGGAGGTCCTGGCTGGACAGCCGCGACAGGGCGAAGGCGTACGACGGGTCTTCGCGGGTGGCGTCGTGCACGACGATCTCGCTCGCGTCCACCTGGGCGGTCTCGGCGATCCGCAGGCCGCCGAACTCGTCGCGGACCACGCACGAGGCGCCGTCCTTGCCGAACACCAGGGGCTCGCCGTGGACCAGCGGGATCGACCACTGCACGCCGGTGGTCGGGTCCTTGAGCAGGTCGAACGCGCCGTCGTTGAAGATGTTGCAGTTCTGGTAGATCTCGACCAGCGCGGTGCCCTGGTGCTCGGCGGCCTGGCGCAGCACCTCGGTGAGGCCCTTGCGGTCGGAGTCCATCGCCCGGCCGACGAAGGTGGCGTCCGCGCCCAGCGCCAGCGACACCGGGTTGAACGGGTGGTCCAGCGAGCCCATCGGGGTGGACTTGGTGACCTTGCCGACCTCGCTGGTGGGCGAGTACTGGCCCTTGGTGAGCCCGTAGATCCGGTTGTTGAACAGCAGGATCTTCAGGTTCACGTTCCGGCGCAGCGTGTGGATCAGGTGGTTGCCGCCGATGGACAGCGCGTCGCCGTCCCCGGTGACGACCCACACCGACAGGTCGGGGCGGGACGCGGCCAGGCCGGTCGCGATCGCCGGCGCCCGGCCGTGGATCGAGTGCATCCCGTAGGTGTTCATGTAGTACGGGAAGCGCGAGGAGCAGCCGATGCCCGAGACGATGACCATGTCCTCGCGCGCGATGCCGAGGCTGGGCAGGAAGCTCTGGACCGCGTTGAGGATGACGTAGTCACCGCACCCGGGGCACCAGCGCACCTCCTGGTCGGTCTTGAGGTCCTTGGCCTTGAGCTGGGTCTGCTTCTCGCCCTGGGTCTCGAGGGACCGGGCGATGGCGTCGGCGATCGGACCCTCGGCCGGCATGCCGAGGTCGATGGTGGTCACTGGGTGCCTCCGGTGGAGTCGATGACGTCCTGCACGACCGCGGCGAGCTCGGCGGCCCGGAAGGGCAGCCCGCGCACCTGCGTGTGGCTCTCGACGTCGACGAGGTACTTGGCGCGCAGCAGCATCGACAGCTGCCCGAGGTTCATCTCCGGGCAGATGACCCGGTCGTAGCGGCGCAGCACCTCGCCGAGGTCGGCCGGGAACGGGTTGAGGTGGCGCAGGTGGATCTGCGCGACCGACCGCCCCGAGCGACGGATCCGCCGGCAGGCCGCGCCGATGGGCCCGTAGGTGGAGCCCCAGCCGATGACGGCGACGCGGGCGTCCCCGTCCGGGTCCTCGACGTCGGTGGGCGGGATGGTCGCCGCGATGCCGTCGACCTTGGCCTGCCGCAGCCGGGTCATCAGGTCGTGGTTGGCGGGGTCGTAGGAGATGTTGCCGGTCTTGTCGGCCTTCTCCAGCCCGCCGATGCGGTGCTGCATGCCCGAGGTGCCCGGGATGGCCCACGGGCGGGCAAGGGTCTCCGGGTCGCGCAGGTAGGGCAGGAACTCCGGCGTCCCGTCGGCGGTGGTGCCGTTGGGCTCGGTGGCGAACTCGACCGAGAGGTCCGGCAGCTCGTCGACGTCCGGGATCTGCCACGGCTCGGCGCCGTTGGCCAGGTAGCCGTCGGACAGCAGCATGACCGGGGTGCGGTAGGTCAGCGCGATCCGTGCGGCCTCGAGGGCGGCGTCGAAGCAGTCGGCGGGGGAGCGCGGCGCGACGACGGGCAGGGGGGCCTCGCCGTTGCGGCCGAACATCGCCTGCAGCAGGTCCGACTGCTCGGTCTTGGTCGGCAGCCCGGTCGAGGGGCCACCGCGCTGCACGTCGACGACGACCAGCGGCAGCTCGGTCATGATCGCCAGGCCCAGCGCCTCGGACTTCAGCGAGACACCCGGCCCGGACGTCGTCGTGACGCCGAGCGCCCCGCCGAAGGAGGCGCCGATCGCCGAGGCGATCCCGGCGATCTCGTCCTCGGCCTGGAAGGTGCGGACGCCGAAGGACTTGTGCCGCGACAGCTCGTGCAGGATGTCCGACGCCGGGGTGATCGGGTAGGCGCCGAGGAACACCGGCAGGCCCGACCGCTGCCCGGCGGCGACGATGCCCAGCGCCAGCGCCTGGTTGCCCGAGATGTTGCGGTACCGGCCCGGCGCCATCGGCGCGGGCTTGATCTCGTAGGAGACCGCGAAGGCCTCCGTCGTCTCGCCGTAGTTGTAGCCGGCGCGGAAGGCGGCGATGTTGGCCGCGGCGATCTCGGGCTTGCGCCGGAACTGCCGCTCGAGGAAGCGGATGGTGCCCTCGGTGGGCCGGTGGTACATCCAGCTCAGCAGGCCGAGGGTAAACATGTTCTTCGAGCGCTCGGCCTCCTTCTTGCCGAGGCCGGAGTCCGCGAGCGCGTCGAGGGTCATGCTCGTCAGTGGCACGCTGACCAGCTGCCACCCGTCGAGGGAGTGGTCCTCGAGCGGGTTGGTGGCGTAGCCGACCTTGGCCAGGTTGCGCGGGGTGAACTCGTCGGAGTCGACGATCAGCAGCCCGCCGCCGGGCAGGTCGGAGAGGTTGGCCTTGAGCGCGGCCGGGTTCATGGCGACCAGCACGTCCGGGGCGTCGCCCGGCGTCATGATGTCGTGGTCGGCGAAGTGCAGCTGGAAGGAGCTGACCCCCGGCAGGGTCCCCGTCGGCGCGCGGATCTCGGCGGGGAAGTTGGGCAGGGTCGACAGGTCGTTGCCGAAGGACGCCGTCTCGCTGGTGAAGCGGTTGCCGGTGAGCTGCATGCCGTCGCCGGAGTCACCGGCGAGCCGGATGACGACGCGGTCGAGCTCGACGACGCTCTTGACGAAGGGCGTCGAGCTCCCCGCCGTGCTGGCGACGACGGACGGGTCTGTCGTGGTCATCAGTGGTGCACCTCCACCGGCCGAGATTACGTGTCTGCCACATCGCGCGGACCTGTGACGCGGGCGACAGTCGGGACGGCCGGGGACCCCGGCACCTGCCAACGGCAACCCGCGCGGGTGCGGCCCCATTCCGTGACCGCGGTCGCACCCCGCCGGGGGAGGGGCCGGGGAACGGCCTCCCGGCGGACGGCGTTGTCGGGACGTGCAGCGCTGGAGCAACGGAGTGAAGACCGCGGTGCTCCTGGGCCTCATGGGCGCGCTCATCCTCGGCGCCGGTGCCCTCGTCGGCGGGCGGGGCGGGTTGCTCGTCGCCCTGGTCGTCGCCCTGGCGGTCAACGGCTACGCGTACTTCAACTCCGACAAGCTGGCCCTGCGCGCGATGCGGGCCTTCCCGGTGACCGAGACGCAGGCACCGCAGCTCTACGCGATGGTGCGGGACCTGGCCACCGAGGCCCGGCAGCCGATGCCCCGCCTCTACGTCAGCCCCACCGACCAGCCCAACGCCTTCGCGACCGGACGGAACCCGCGCAACGCCGCCGTCTGCGTCACCCAGGGCATCCTCGAGCTGCTCGACCGGCGGGAGCTGCGCGGCGTGCTGGCCCACGAGCTCTCGCACGTCTACAACCGCGACATCCTGATCAGCTCCGTCGCCGGCGCCATGGCCACGGTGATCACCTACCTGGCGCACATGGCGATGTTCGCGTCGCTGTTCGGGGGCCGGTCGGAGGACGACCGCGGCGGCGGCAACGCGCTCGGCAGCCTGCTGCTGGTGTTCCTCGGTCCGCTGGCCGCGGGCCTGGTGCAGATGGCGGTCAGCCGCAGCCGTGAGTACCAGGCCGACGCCTCCGGTGCGGTGCTGTCGCAGGACCCGCTGGCCCTGGCCTCCGCGCTGCGCAAGATCTCCGCCGGCGCGGCGGCCCGGCCGCTGCCCCAGGAGGACCGGCTGGTGACCCAGAGCCACCTGATGATCGCCAACCCGTTCCGCGGCCAGGGCCTGGCGTCGATGTTCGCCACGCACCCGCCGATGCCGGAGCGGATCGCGCGGCTCGAGCAGATGGCCCGGGAGCCCGGCCAGTAGCAGGACCCCCTCGCCCCCACCCCTCGTTCCCCGGGGCGGGGCCCGGTGGGCCGTTCCCTCACCGCACCTGTGGTCGTCGAACTGAACCGCCGCCCGTCGACCCGCGCCGTGGAGCCGGCGGGATCGCCGCCTGCTCTTCCCCTTGTCTCCACCCGCGCGGAGGTGTCCGGCCGTGAACGACGATGACGCCCCGACCGCAGCGGCTGCGCTGCCGACACGGCTTCCGACTCGACCGTCGCGTCGTCCACCGGCGCCGAGACGTGGACCGCCGGGTGGCCGACCGGCGGCGGGCCCAGCCGCCCCGCAGGCAGGTCGATCCCTGGTGCGGGCCTCCAGCGGCGAAGCGGCGTCCTGACGGCTGCCCGGTCCCGGGCCCAGGTAGCCGCCTGTCAGTCCGGCGCGGCGGTCAGCATCCGCAGTCGCAGGTCTCGTCGCAGCAGTCGGAACCGCAGTCGCACGTCAGCTCGAGCATGGGGAGTCACCTCCCTCCGCGGGCGGGCACCACGTGCCGGGGCTCGGTGGGGGGCAGGAGGCGGTGGGCAGGGCGTCGGCCATGGCCGCCATCTCGGCGCGCAGCGCCGTCAGTCGCGCGATCTCGGCATCGATCTCGGCAAGGCGCCTGCGGAGCAGGTCCTCGGCGGGCTCACAGGGGCAGGTGCCGGTGTCGCGGACGGTCAGCAGCGTGCGGATGTCGGCCAGTCGCAGGCCGAGGCGCTGTGCCCCCTGGATGAACCTCAGTCGGTCGAGCGCGCCGGCGTCGTAGCTGCGGTAGCCCGCGGCGGTGCGCTCGGGCGCCGGCAGCAACCCGGCCCGCTCGTAGTACCGGATGGTGTCCGGCCGCACTCCCACGGCCGTCGCCAGCTCCGCGACCCGCAGTCCCCGTGCCGCCGTGGTGGTCATGCGGCGGACGCTAGACCTTGGACCGTGGTCCAAGGTCAACCCGCGGGTCGGCTACGCCGAGCAGCAGGCGTCGGCGCCCTCGGGGGTGAGGGTGGCGAGGGTGGCCAGCAGCTCGACGGGCCCGGCAAGGGCCTCGCAGCACATGGAGTTGACGTTGCTGCGTGCCTCGGGGTGACGGTGACCAGGCGCTGCTCGCGCAACGGAGCGAGATGGTGGCTGGCGAGGGTCTGGCTCATGCCGCTGAGCTCGGTGAGCTCGCGGACCGAGCGGGAGCCTTCGGCGAGGAGCAGCAACAGGTGCAACCGGCGCCTCGGTCCGCTCGCCGCCCGAGTCCTCCCCGTGTACGGGGGCGGGACCTCCACCGGCGCGGTGACCGTCAACCGCCCGCGGCAGTCACCGGTCACCGGTCGCCCCCGCCGCCGGGTCTTCACGCTCATGGACGCGCTGTGGCAGGCCGGGCGGCTGGTCGCCTCCGCGTCGGCGGTCTGCTGGCCGCCACCGCCGGCGTCCGAGCCGTCTTCCGCGTCGGCGGGGTCCTCGTGCTGCTGGCCGCCGTCGCCGGGTTCACCGCCGGACGTACGACAGCGACCTCAGGGCTGAGGCCGACGCGGCCCCGTGGTGACCGGCGGAGCCGCGTCGTCGGCCGACCAGCAGCTCAGCGATCGGGTGTCGCGGGCATCTGCAGTTCGGTGAGCAGACCGCGGATGCGGGACTCGATCTCGTCGCGGATCGGCCGGACCGACTCCACGCCCTTGCCGGCGGGGTCCTCGAGCGCCCAGTCCAGGTAGCGCTTGCCGGGGAAGACCGGGCACACATCGCCGCAGCCCATGGTGATGACGACGTCGGAGGCCTCGACGGCCTCGGTGGTGAGCACCTTGGGGCGCTGGTCGGTGATGTCGATGCCGACCTCGGCCATGGCCTCGACGGCGGCGGGGTTGATCTGGTCTGCGGGCAGAGACCCGGCGGAGCGCACCTCGACGGAGTCGCCGGCGAGGTGGCGCAGCCAGCCGGCGGCCATCTGGGAGCGGCCGGCGTTGTGCACGCAGACGAAGAGGACGCTGGGCGCGTCGGACACGGTGAGCCTCTCGGGGGGAGTCGGACGGGGGACCGGGGTCACGCGGACACCCACGGTGTCGCTCATGCGCCCGCACCGACCAGGGTTGGCGAGGAGAACAGGTTGGCCACGGCCGAGAGCGCCTCGGGGCGCACGGCGTAGTAGACCCACACACCGCGCTTCTCGCGGTCCAGGACCCCGGCGGAGTGCAGGACCTTCAGGTGGTGGCTGATGGTGGCCTGGGTCAGGTCGAAGGCCTCGTTGAGGTCACACACGCAGGCCTCGCCGGCCTCGGCTGAGGCGATCAGGCCGACCAGGCGCAGCCGCACGGGGTCGGCCAGGGCCTTCAGCAGGGGAGCGACCTGCTCGGCCTGCTCGGCGCTCATCGCGGTGCCGGTCAACGGGGTGCAGCAGGCAAAGCCGGATCCGCACATCGTCTCTCTTCCCAGCGATCCTTCGACGGCGATGGTAGCGATGGTCGTCTATGTGATCCCTGTCTATGGGTGAACTGCAGCTGAACGACGAGGACGGTCCGGGCCCTCGCTCCTGGCGTCGCGGGAAGGGGCCCGAACGGCGCCTCGAGCGCTCCCGTGAGCTCGCGGGCGCGGGCGCTGGGTGCGGCTGCGCCCAGGACGCGTTCGGCGGATCGCCCGACCGATCGGTGATGCTGCTGCGATCGCGGACGGGGGACACCTGGCCGCTGCGGTGTGGGTGCGGGTCGTAGGGCCGCCCCGGCCCGGGTCCGGCCGTTCGTCGCCGTGTGCGCTGTCGCCGCCCTGCGGCTGGGTGAGGCGGCCGGGCCGCGCTCGGAGGACGTCGACGTCCTGCGCCGGACCCTCTGCGTCCGCCGTCTGCTGCAGGGAGAGAGCGGCGCGACGACCCAGT
The DNA here is from genome assembly GCF_054050015.1 of Geodermatophilus sp. SYSU D01176. Classification (NCBI taxonomy): domain Bacteria; kingdom Bacillati; phylum Actinomycetota; class Actinomycetes; order Geodermatophilales; family Geodermatophilaceae; genus Geodermatophilus; species Geodermatophilus sp. SYSU D01176. The sequence continues at coordinate 45,976 of NZ_JBJGYN010000023.1, forward strand.
CGGTCGCACCCACCTGCGGGTGCGAGCGCGTGGTCCACGCCCCGCCGAGCTGAAGGCGCTCCTGGCGGAGCGCGGACGGCGGGCAGGCCTCCGGCGGGGCGACTGGCTGTTCACCACCGCTGGACTCGACTCCCACGGAACCGGAACCCCGCGGGGCACGAGTGGCGGCAGATCCGCAGGTCGCCCGGACTCGGCGGGCACACGCTGCACGACCCGAGGCACTCCTACGCCAGCGGGCTCATCACGTCCGGCTGTGACGTGGGAACCGTGCAACGGGCCCTCGGGCACCCGTCGGCGACGAACACGCTCGGCGTCTGCTCGGACCTGTGGCCCACGGCCGAGGGCCGCACGTGCGCTGCAGCCTGCGACCCGATGGCCGCCGCGCTGGGCGCACGTGCGGACTCGCCGCGGACCGAGACGTCGTGACGACGCGCTGAGCTGCCCAGATGCTGCAGATCAGCGATAGTTGTCGAACTGCAGGGCGACGTCGAGGTCCTTGCTCTTCAGCAGCTGCTGAACCGCCTGCAGGTCGTCGCGCTTCTTGCCGCTCACCCGCAGCTGGTCGCCCTGGATCTGCGCCTGGACACCCTTGGGGCCCTCGTCGCGGATGATCTTCGCGATCTTCTTGGCCGTGTCGGACTCGATGCCCTGCTTGATGCGGGCGCCGATCTTGTACGACTTCCCGGAGGACTGCGGCTCACCGGCGTCGAGCGACTTCAGCGAGATGTTCCGCTTGACCAGCTTCTCCTTGAACACCTCGAGCGCGGCCGAGACCCGCTCCTCGGTGTCGGCCTGCAGACTGACGCCCTCCTCGCCGGCCCAGGCGATGGTGGCGTTGGTGCCGCGGAAGTCGAACCGCTGCGAGAGCTCCTTGGCGGCCTGGTTGAGGGCGTTGTCGACCTCCTGGCGGTCGACCTTGCTCACCACGTCGAACGACGAGTCGGCCATGTGTCGGTTGCTCCTTCCGTCTGTCGTCCACCCGCCACGGCATGCCCGGGGGCACCGCCGGAGCCGGTCTCCGGTGTCTTGTACGATCTCTCGGTACCACCACGGCGGGTTGCCCGAGTGGCCAATGGGAGCGGACTGTAAATCCGTCGGCTTAGCCTACGAAGGTTCGAATCCTTCACCCGCCACACCCGGTACGCGCGGCCCCCGACCTCAGCCGAGGTCGGGGGCCGCTGCTCGTGCGGGGACGGTGCGCCTCGGTCTCAGGGGGTGGTCGGAGCGCGGGCGCCGGCGACGGCGGTGCGCTCCAGCGGCTGCCCGCCGAGGAAGAGCCAGCCGAACGCGATCTCGACGTGCCGGGTGCACCGCACCGTGACCTCGACGCCATCGGTCTCCGCGGACCAGGAGGACAACGCCGTCCCGCCGTCGGCCAGCTGGTCGGCCACGGCCGCCTGCGTGCTCGCCCGGGTCAGCGGCAGCGCCGTCCCGACGCCGGTCGCGTAGAGGGCAGCCTCGTCGGTGGCGTTGGCGGCGGCGAGGGCGGCTCCGTCGCAGACCGACTGCACCTGCTGCTGCTCGAGGAACGCGTCGGACGCCGCGATCGCCCCGAAGGCCATGAGGGCGGCCACCAGCCAGCAGACCAGGACCAGCGGCAGCGTCGAGCCGCGCTCCGCGGTCTCCCCGTCCCGTCGCACGCGGCGGAGCGTAGGGGCCGGCCGCCCTCGTACGACCCGCTGCGGGCGAACTGTGGATCGATCGGGCGACCCGGCTCGGGAGGTGTTCGGGTCGGACCCAGTGGATGTCCCCCCTGACGGGCCGTCGGAGGGAGAGACACTCGGCTCGCTCCAGCATCTCGTGTCACGCCATAGGGTGACCATATGCCTACGGAAGGTCACATCATGTGACGGCGCGTCGACCGGTGACCCGGTTCCTGTGGTTCGTGCGAGTGGCGCGCTTGCCCTGATCGGGTGACGGGCAGCAATGTCTCAGGCGCGGTCCGTACCCAAACGCCCTGCCCCGCGCCTGGACGACTGCCATGTCCTGCAGTCCTTCACGCCTGAGGAGGCGTCATGAGTGGTGTCGAGTCTTCCGTTCAGTCCCGTGGCAGCCGCTGGAACCGTGGCAGCCGCTGGAACCGGGGTAGCCGTTGGAACCGGGGCAGCCGCTGGAACTGAGCTGCCGTCCCGAAGTGGTGGCGGGTCGATGACGCCCGCTACCCCTTTCGGGTGTCAGGGACCGGTCGCGCAGGCCGGGGGAGAGGTCGTCGGCTGTTAGCCTCTCGCCGCACGTCTCCTCCCCCAATCCCCGAGGACCGGGTGACCGTGGCCGAACTCGATCCGAGCGCGCCCGCGCGGTGGTCGGCGTTCCGCCAGCCGTCCGTCGTGGCCGCCGGCGTCATGACGATGGCGCTGCCCTTCGTCGCATACCTGCTGAGCCAAGCGGTCAGCTCCGTCCAGCCGTGGGTCGTGGTGGCGTTCTTCGTCGCGTTCGTCCTGGCCGAGTCCCTCACGCTCGCCGTCGAGATCCGCTCGCACACCATCTCCTGCTCCGTCGGTGAGGTGGTGCTCGTCGTCTCGCTCGTGGAGATGGGCGGCGCATGGACCGCGCTGGCCTACGCAGGGGCCCTCTGGTTGATCAGCATCCGCGACCACATCCCGGTCGCGAAGACCCTCGCCAACGTCGCGATGTACGTCATCCAGGTAGGCGTCGCCGTCGTCCTGCTGGACGGTCTGCCCGTCGGTCCGCTCGACGACCCGGTGACGTGGCTCTGCTACCTCGTTGCGGTCGTCGCCGCCACCGCGGTGGGCACGGTCATCGTGATAGCGGCGATCGCCATCACCCAGGGCGACCCCGGCCGGGCGATGCTCACCCGGCTCTTCGTCCCCGTACTCGTCGTCTACCCGCTGTCGACGGTCATCGGACTCGCCGCCTCGCTGATGGTCGACCAGACCGCGTGGGCCTGGCTCCTCCTGCTCCCCGTTCTCCTCGCGCTGGCTCTGCTCTACCGGCGTTTCGCCCGGGTGACCCGCGAGAGCGAGCGCCTGGAGAGGGTCTACGAGTTCGCCCGCCGTGTGGAGCAGGTCGGTGCGGACGAGGACGGGACGAGGCGGATCGTCGAGGCGGTCAAGGAGTTGCTGAACGCCGAACGGGTGGCGCTCTGGCTGCCGCCCTACCTCGACGAGGAGCCACGCCTGGTCGTCGCCGCGGACAACGGCCGCGGCTGGTACGACGGCCCCAGCGACCCCGACGACCTCTTCCGGCGCCGGGCCACCGACGGCGCGCACGACGGTCCGCTGCTGGTCTCCCTCGCCCGAGCGACCGAGGCCGAGGTCGCGGCTCTCGCGCGCCGCGGTGCCCACGACCTGCTCGCCGCGCCCGTGACCACCGCCGCGGGAGAGCCCGGCTACCTGGAGGTCTGCGACCGCCGCAGTGACGTCGTCTGGTTCTCCGACGGCGACCGGGCGGCGTTGGACTCCATGCTCACGCACGTCAACGCGGCCATCCGGCAGCAGCAGTTGCTGACCCAGATCCGCTACGACGCCGACCACGACAGGCTGACCGGGCTGCCCAACCGGCAGCGTCTCGCGGCAGAGATCGACCAGCTGCTCGCCGCCGACCCGGTCGCCGGGCGGGCCGGGCTCATCCTCGCCTCGCTGGACAACTACACCGAGGTCACCGACACGCTGGGGCACGCGGCCAGCGACGAGCTCCTGCTGGTGACCGCGGGTCTCCTGCGCGAGCACGCGCCACCGCAGGCCCTCGTGGCGCGCATGGAGGGCGAGCAGTTCGCCGTCCTGCTGCCCGGGCTCTCGCTGCCCGCGACCGAGCGGGCCGCCCGCCGGCTGCGCGAGGCCACCTCCACCCGTGCCCGGGTCGCCGGCCTGGACCTGGAGGTCACGCTGACCATCGGGGTCGCGGCCGCCCCGGCGCACGGCGCCGACTCCGGCACCCTCATGCAGCGGGCCGACGTCGCCCTGCTGGCCGGCGCCGGCAAGAGCGGCGTGGCCAGCTACCACCCGGTGCTCGACCAGCAGAGCCTGCGCCGCCTGCAGCTGGGCACCGAGCTGGAGCAGGCGATGGCCGACGGCGACATCAGCGTCGTCTTCCAGCCGATCATCGACGCCCGGACCTCCGACATCGTCTCGGTCGAGACCCTCGTCCGGTGGGCGCACCCGCGCTACGGGTCGATCGCCCCGGACGAGTTCATCCACCTGGCCGAGCAGATCGGCCGGATCGGCCCGCTGACCGACCACGTGCTCGACCTGGCGCTGGCGCGCTGCCGCCGCTGGCTGGACCGGGACATCGCGCTGTCGGTGGCGGTGAACCTCTCCGCCCGCTGCCTGACCGAGCCGGACCTGGTGGACCGGGTGCGGCGGGCGCTGCGGCGGCACGGCGTCCCCGGCGAGCTGCTGACCCTGGAGCTCACCGAGGGCAGCGTCGTCGACGACTCGGTGCGCAGCAGCACCGTCCTGGCCGACCTGCACGCCCTGGGCCTGCGGCTGTCGATGGACGACTTCGGCACCGGCTACTCCTCGCTGTCCCAGCTGCGCCAGCTGCCCATCGACGAGGTGAAGATCGACAAGTCCTTCGTGCTGGGGATGGCGACCAGCCAGGGCGAGTCGTTCATCGCCCGCTCGATCATCGAGCTGGCGCACAACCTGGGCCTGCGGGTGGTCGCCGAGGGCGTCGAGGACGAGCTGACGCGGAACCTGCTCGCCGAGATGGGCTGCGACAAGCTGCAGGGCTTCCTGGTCAGCCGGCCGCTGCCCGACGAGCGCCTGGAGAGCTGGATCCTGGCCCGCACCGGTGTCCGCTCCGCGGTCCCGGGCACGCCGCACCGGCGCCTGTTCGTGCGGTCCTGAGCGCGCCGGGGACCCCCTGCGACAGACCCCCGTAGGCGTCAGGTAGAGTTCCTGACGGCTCGAAGCCCGCCCCTTTAGCTCAGTCGGCAGAGCGTCTCCATGGTAAGGAGAAGGTCTACGGTTCGATTCCGTAAAGGGGCTCTGGAACAACACAGTGGCCGCTCGGCCCGGTCGCCGAGACCGGTCGCCCGGCCACGTCCGGCGGTGTAGCTCAGCCAGGCAGAGCAAGCGGCTCATAATCGCTGTGTCACCGGTTCAAATCCGGTCACCGCTACTCCCGACGGACCCCACGTGTGGGGTCCGTCGCCGTGTCCGGCGTCCGCCGGTCGCGGACCGACAAGGCTAGGAGCGCCCCGTGGCAGCCACCGACATCCGTCCGAAGATCACCCTGGCCTGCCAGGAGTGCAAGAGCCGGAACTACATCACCCGCAAGAACCGGCGCAACGACCCCGACCGGCTCGAGCTGAAGAAGTTCTGCCCCAAGGACCGGAAGCACACGGTCCACCGCGAGACCCGCTGACCCAGCGGCTCGGCGAGAGGGAGGGCGGGAGCATGGCGCTCGATCCGGCACTGGTCGGGCGCAGCTACCCGCCCTCTGCCGTCTACGAGGTCGGCCGGCAGAAGATCGCGGAGTTCGCCGACGCCATCGGTGCGGCGGACCCGGTGCACCGGGACGCCGACGCCGCCCGGGCGGCCGGACACCCGGACGTCATCGCCCCACCGACCTTCGCCATCGCCCTGACGCTGTCCGCAGCCGGCGTCGTCGTCGAGGACCCCGACGTCGCCCTGGACTACAGCCGCGTCGTCCACGGCGAGCAGCGCTTCACCCACCACCGGCCCATCCGCGCCGGAGACCGGCTCGTCGCCACGCCCACCATCGAGGCGGTGCGCAGCGTCGGCGGCAACGACCTGCTCACCACCCGGGTGGACGTCGCCACCGAGGACGGCGAACCGGTCTGCTCGGCCACCTCGATGCTCGTCGCCCGGGGGACCGCGTGACCGAGCTCGCGAGCTCACGCATCGGCAGGGCACCGTCGGGCACGTGGACGACGAGCGCCAGCGAGGAGGTCACGTGACCGCCACCGTGCGGGCCGCCGACGTCGCCGTCGGGACCGAGCTGCCCGAGCGGACCTACCCGGTCACCCGTGCCGACCTGGTCCGCTACGCCGGCGCCTCCGGGGACTTCAACCCCATCCACTGGAACGACCGGGTGGCCACCGAGGTCGGCCTGCCCGGGGTGATCGCGCACGGGATGCTCACCATGGCCCTGGCCGCGCGCGCCGTGACCGCCTGGGCCGGGGATCCCGGCGCACTCGTGGAGTACCACGTCCGCTTCGGTCGGCCGGTCGTCGTCCCCGACGACGACGCCGGTGCCCAGGTGACCGTCCGCGGGAAGATCGGCGCCCTGGGCGACGACGGCCGGGCCCGGGTGGACCTGACCGTCACCAGCGGCGGCGAGAAGGTGCTCTCGCTGGCCCGCGCCACCGTCCAGCTGGCGTGACGTCGGGGCGAGCCGGCGTCGCGCTCGGTGCCGCCCTGCCGCTCCTGCCCGGCTGCGGCACCTCCTTCCTCGACACCCTGGCCGCCGAGCGGTCGGCGCCGCCGACCCCGACCGGCCGGTCGTCGAGCTCCACCTCCGCCTGGACGACGAGCGATGCACGGTCCGCGGCACCGACGTCCTCACCGAGGCGGGCGCCCTCGACGCGGAGGACCTGCCGGAGTAGCTCCGGCCGGGGCGGGGCCGGCTTCAGCCGGCGGTGCCGAGCAGCCGCTGCATCCGGGTCACGCCCTCGACCAGGTCGTCGTCGCCCAGGGCGTAGGACATCCGCAGGTAGCCCGGCGTGCCGAAGGCCTCACCGGGGACGACGGCGACCTCCGCCTCCTCGAGGATGATCTCGGCCAGCTGCACGCTGTCCTCCGCCGTCCGCCCGCCGATCGGCCGTCCCAGCAACGCCTTCACCGACGGGTAGACGTAGAAGGCGCCCTGCGGCTCGGGGCAGGCCACCCCGGGGATCTCGCGCAGCATCGACACGATCGTGCGCCGTCGGCGGTCGAAGGCCTCCCGCATCGCGGCCGCGGCGGACAGGTCGCCGGTCAGCGCGGCGACCGCGGCCGCCTGCGACACGTTGGCCACGTTCGAGGTGGCGTGCGACTGCAGGTTGGTCGCGGCCTTGACGACATCCGCGGGCCCGACGACCCAACCCACCCGCCAGCCGGTCATCGCGTAGGTCTTGGCGACCCCGTTGACGACCACGCAGCGGTCGGCCAGCTCCGGGACGACGACCGGCATCGACGGCGCGGTCGCCCCGTCGTAGGTCAGGTGCTCGTAGATCTCGTCGGTGAGCACCCAGAGGCCGTTCGCGTGCGCCCAGCGGCCGATCTCCTCCACCAGCTCCGGCGGGTACACCGCGCCGGTCGGGTTGGACGGCGAGCAGAACAGCAGCACCTTGGTGCGCGGCGTCCGGGCGGCCTCGAGCTGGGCAACCGACACCAGGTAGCCGCTCTCCTCGTCGGCCACGACCGGCACCGGCACGCCGCCCGCGAGCGCGATCGCCTCGGGGTAGGTGGTCCAGTACGGCGCGGGCAGCAGCACTTCGTCGCCGGGGTCGAGCATCGTGGCGAAGACCTCGTACACGGCCTGCTTGCCGCCGTTGGTGACCAGCACGTTGGCCGGGGTGATCTGCAGCCCCGAGTCGCGCGCGGTCTTGGCGACGATCGCGTCCTTGAGCGCCGGCAGCCCGCCCGCGGGGGTGTAGCGGTGCATCGCCGGCTGGCGGCAGGCGGCAACGGCGGCCTCGACGATGTAGTCCGGCGTCGGGAAGTCAGGCTCGCCGGCGCCGAAGCCGATCACCGGCTTGCCCGCGGCCTTGAGCGCCTTGGCCTTGGCGTCGACCGCCAGCGTGGCCGACTCGGCGATGGCGGCGATGCGGCGGGAGATGCGCCGGTCGGCGGGCGAGTGCCCGGAGGGCGGGGCAGCGGACTCCGAGGGGGAGACGGCGGTCATGGCCCCATCGTGTCAAAGCCCGAGCTGCGCGGTCGCCTCCGTTCCCGGTCCCGTCGCACCGGCGTCCCGCCGCAGGCGCACGTGCGCCACGGACGGGGAGGCGACGAACTCCACGCAGCCCCAGCCGTCGAGGACGCTGCCGAGATCACCGAACAGCCGCTCCCCGGATCCCAGCAGCACCGGTACGACGGCGAGGTGCACCTCGTCGAGGAGCCCGGCGCGGAGGTACTCCCGGACCGTGGCGACACCGCCGCCGAGGCGCACGTGGCGGTCGCCGGCAGCGGCCCGGGCGCGGTCGAGGGCCGCCTCGACGCCGTCGGTCACGAAGTGGAAGACCGTCCCACCGGCCATCTCCAGCGAGGGCCGGTCGTGGTGGGTGAGCACGAAGACGTCGTGGTGGAACGGTGGTTCCTCACCCCACCACCCGGTCCACTGCTCGTCCCCCCACGGGCCGCGGACGGGACCGAACATGTTGCGGCCCATGATCGTGGCACCGATCCCGGCCGCGCCTGCGACGACGAACCGCTCGTCGACGGGATGCCGGCCACCGGGCGGGAACATCCACTCGTGCAGGCGTTCGCCGCCGATCCCCAGCGGCGCGTCGGGCCCCTGCTCCGGCCCGGCCCCGTAGCCGTCCAGCGAGACCGCGAAGTCGTGCACCCGCAGTTCGCTCACCGTCGTTCTCCTTCACTCCAGGCGGGTCGTGTCGGAAGGGGGACGGCACGAGCGGGCCGGACTCATCGGCGCGGGCCCCACGCCGTCCTCACCGGCACGTTGCCGGGTGTCCTGCGCGGTCCCGTACACTGGCTGTCCTGGGGCCACTGACCCCGCCACCGGCGTGCCCCGGAACCCTCGCGGGAGATGGTGCCGACCGGGGCGGGCCACGCGGTCCCGGGCGGCCCGGTCCCGGGCCCCGCCCCGAGCGTGCGACGGGTGGGGAGGACGGGGTCCTCCAAGGGGTGTAGCTCAATTGGCAGAGCAGCGGTCTCCAAAACCGCAGGCTGCAGGTTCAAGTCCTGTCACCCCTGCCCGTGCCGCCGGCTCCCCGCCGGCGACGTGCACGACCCGTACGACAGCACGACCACCGACCGTCGGCCCGAGGACAGCGGCCACCACCAGCGAGGCGAGCGAGGCGTAGTGAGCGACGAGAAGCCGGCACGCGAGGGCGACCCCCGCGCCGCCTCCGACGCCGAGCCGACCGACGAACAGCTCGACCGCGAGGCGCCGGGCGTGGCCGACGCCGCCGAGCTGGAGGCCGCCGAGGCCGAGATCGCCGCCGAGGCCGAGGCCGACGAGGACAAGGTCGTGACCGCGCGTCCCGCCCGTCGCGGCGGACGGATCACCGCCGGCGACGACGAGGACGACGACGAGTCCGACTCCCGCAGCCGCCGTGCCGCCCGTGAGCGCACGTCCTCCCGGCCCGAGGGCGGTGCCACCCGGTCGCGGGCCGCCGCCCAGCGCGACCGCGCCGCCGCCGCCGAGGCCCGGCAGCGGCGCAGCCTCCGGCGTTTCCTGCGCGAGGTCGTCGCCGAGCTGCGCAAGGTCATCTGGCCGGGACGCCGCGAGCTCATCACCTACACGACCGTCGTCATCATCTTCGTGGCCTTCATCGTCGCCCTGGTGGCCGGTCTGGACCTCCTCTTCGCCCAGGGCGTGCTCGCCGTCTTCGGCTGAGCCCGTCCGCGCCTGCACCACCGACAAGGAAGAGACACCGTGACCGACCCCCGCGAGCCCTTCGACACCGACAGCGCCGTCGAGGAGATCGACCTCGACGACGCACGCTTCGACGTGCGCGGCACCGCGGACGTCGAGACCGGCGCCGGCGAGGCCGGTGCCGCCGAGGGCTCCGTCGACACCGCCGACCAGGACGCCCTCACCGGCGTGGCCGACGTGGCGCCCGACGTGGAGAGCGGCGACCCCGACAGCCTGGCGACCGACCCGCTGGCCGCGCCGGCGCCGTCCTCCGACCTCGGTGACCAGACCGAGGACGACGAGCAGGCCGACCCGGCCGAGGCGATGCGCAAGGTGCTGCGCAGCCAGTTCGGCGACTGGTACGTCATCCACTCGTACGCCGGCTACGAGAACAAGGTGAAGACCAACCTGGAGTCGCGCATCCAGTCGCTGGACATGGAGGACTACATCTTCCAGATCGAGGTGCCCACCGAGGAGGTCACCGAGATCAAGAACGGCAAGCGCACCCAGGTCAACCGGAAGAAGCTGCCCGGCTACCTGCTCGTCCGCATGGACCTCAACGACGAGTCCTGGGGCGCGGTCCGCAACACCCCCGGCGTCACCGGGTTCGTCGGCGCGACCTCCCGGCCCTCGCCGCTGAGCATCGACGAGGTCGTCGCCCTGCTCGCCCCGGCCGCCACCCCGCAGGCCGCCCGGACGGCGGAGGCCACGACCACGGCCACGGCGGCCGCGCCGACCGCCGTCGTCGACTTCGAGGTCGGCGAGTCGGTCACCGTCATGGACGGCCCGTTCGCGACGCTCCCCGCGACGATCAACGAGATCAACGCCGAGCAGCAGAAGCTGCAGGTGCTCGTCTCCATCTTCGGCCGGGAGACGCCGGTCGAGCTCTCGTTCAACCAGGTCCAGAAGTTGTGAGAAGGACCCCGGTGCCCTCCGTCCCTCGCTCCGCTCGGGTCGGGACCCTGCACCGGGGCCGGTTCCATCCCGTCACCAGAAGGAAGTCATGCCCCCCAGGAAGCGGTTGACCGCGGTCATCAAGCTCCAGATCAACGCCGGTGCGGCCACGCCCGCCCCGCCCGTGGGTCCGGCGCTGGGCCAGCACGGCGTCAACATCATGGAGTTCTGCAAGGCCTACAACGCCGCCACGGAGTCGCAGCGCGGCAACGTGATCCCGGTCGAGATCTCGGTCTACGAGGACCGCTCGTTCACCTTCGTCACCAAGACCCCGCCCGCGGCGCGCATGCTGCTCAAGGCGGCCGGTGTGGAGAAGGGCTCCGGCGAGCCGCACAAGACCAAGGTCGCGACCGTCACCCGCGACCAGGTCCGCGAGATCGCCCAGACCAAGATGGCCGACCTCAACGCCAACTCCCTCGACGAGGCCGAGAAGATCATCGCCGGCACCGCCCGGTCGATGGGCATCACCGTCCAGGGCTGAGGAAGTCGCCGGCACCTGACCGGCGTTGCACCACCCGGGTCCGCACCGGACCCGTTCTGAGCACCTGTGGGAGGGCCGCGCCAGGCCCGTGCACCACACGACTCCCGGCCGGAGTGCCGGGGGAGAGGACACCACCATGGCGAAGCACGGCAAGAAGTACCGCGAGGTCGCCGCGAAGGTCGACCGCGACACCCTGTACTCCCCGCTGAAGGCGGCGAGCCTGGCCAAGGAGACGTCTCCGACGGCCTACGACGCCACCGTCGAGGTGGCCATGCGCCTGGGCGTCGACCCGCGCAAGGCCGACCAGATGGTCCGCGGCACGGTCAACCTGCCGCACGGCACCGGCAAGACCGCCCGCGTCATCGTCTTCGCGACCGGTGACAAGGCCGCCGAGGCCGAGGCCGCCGGCGCCGACGTCGTCGGCTCGGACGACCTGATCGAGCGCATCCAGGGCGGCTTCCTGGACTTCGACGCCGCGATCGCCACCCCGGACCAGATGGCCAAGGTCGGCCGGATCGCCCGCATCCTCGGCCCGCGCGGCCTGATGCCGAACCCGAAGACCGGCACGGTGACCCCCGACGTCACCAAGGCGGTCAACGACATCAAGGGCGGGAAGATCAACTTCCGCGTGGACAAGCAGGCCAACCTGCACCTGGTGATCGGCAAGGCCTCCTTCGACGAGACCAAGCTGGTGGAGAACTACGCCGCGGCGCTGGACGAGGTCCTGCGGGCCAAGCCGGCCGCCGCCAAGGGCCGGTACCTGAAGAAGGTCACCATCTCCACCACCATGGGCCCGGGCATCCCGGTCGACCCGAACCGCACCCGCAACCTGACGGTGGACGAGACCACCGCATAGGCCAGACCCGCCCGCACGAGGGCCCCGCAGCGCACGCGCTGCGGGGCCCTCGTGCGTCCTGCTGCTACCTCGCCGTCACCGTGCGGGTCGCGGACCCGCCGAGGCTGCTCCGGACGGTGATGCTCTGCGGGTTCGTGGTCACCGAGAACTGGCCGCCGCCCCCCGACAGGGTCCCGATGAGCGCGCCCGTGCTCGTCACGTGGACCCGCAGCGTCGCCCCGGAGCCGGAGCTCGTGGCCTCGACCCGGAGCTGACGCTTGTCCGAGTCGTACTCCGCCCGGCCGATGGACACCGTGTCGGCGGGCGTCGGCGCGGAGGCCGGGGTGACGGTGAGGTCAGCGACCAGCGTGCCAGAGTAGGTCGCCTCGATCCGCACGGTGGTGCTCGAGGCGACGGTGGTGGTCGCTACGGGGAACGTCGCGCTCGTGGCGCCGGACGGGACCGTCACGGTGGCGGGCACGGAGGCGACCTGGGGGTTGCCGCTCCACAGGATCACGTCGCTGCCCCCCGAGGGTGCCGGTGTGTTGATCGCCACCGTGCCCGTCGAGGAGGTCCCGCCGGTCACGCTGGTGGGCGTGAGCGCCAGCGACGAGATCGAGACGGCCACCGGTGCCGGCTCGGGAGCGGGCGTCGGCGTCGGCTCCGGGGCCGGTGCCGTCGGTGGCTGCACCGTGACGCCGAACGTCCGGTTGACCGTCGCGGCCTGGGCGTCCGTCAGCTGCAGGGTCCAGCTGAAGTCCCCGGCGGTCGTCGGGGTGCCGCCGATGCGGACGGACGGGCCGTCGGGGTCGTCCTGGACGAGCGACATCCCCGGCGGCAGAGTTCCCTCGGTGACCGCCCAGCGGTACGGCCGCAGTCCACCACTGCCGTCGATCCACAGGTTGCGGAACTCGCCCACGCTCGTGGGGAGCCACTGCTGCGGGGTGATCGCGAGAGGCAGCGCCGGGCCGACGCGGACGCTGTAGGTGCGCGTCGCGGTCAGGCCGTTCGCGTCCGTCGCCCGGAAGGTCACCGTGGTGGTCTGCGCGGTGGTCGGCGTGCCCCGGATCTCCGCGTACGTCTGGTTCTCCACCGGAGCCGGCCGGCCGGCCGGCTCGGGGACGACCAGCGACAGGCCGTTCGGGAGGGTGCCGGCGGTGATCTGCCAGCGGGTCGGGCCCACCGCATTCGCGAGGTCGACCACCGTGGTGCCCAGCTGGGCGCCGACCGTGAAGGGTCCCAGGTCCGCGGTGTCCGGCAGCATCGCCGCCGGGGGTGGGGTCGCGGTGACCGTGCAACCGGACAACCGGACGGTGGTCGCCCCCGTCGAGCCGTCGTTCACGTCGACGGTGCAGTCGCCAGGTGGCGTGTACGAGCTGCGTGAGATGCGGAAGCGCCCGCCGCTGTCGCTCGTGCCCATGGTGACGCCGTCCACGGTGATGGCGCGGTTCCCGACCGCCTGCCCCTCGATCCGCAGGGTGCTGCCCTCGAGCTGGTCCCGGGAGACGGTGACCGCCGCAGACGCCGGGGACGCGGTGACGACGGGGACGGCCAGGACGACGGCGACGACCAGGATCCGGACCACCGCCGACAGGACCGTTCGCGATCGGGACATGGCCGCCTCTCCCGCCTCCCGCCGGGCCTGTGTCGCCCGGGGAGGTGATGCTCGGACGGCCGTGTCGGCTGCTCAACCCGACCTTCGTCCTACGACCTGGCCGGCTACCGGCGGCGCGGTCCCATCGCGTACGCTGGTACCCGTTCCCCCCAAGACCGCTGGTCGTCGCACGTCCGCGTGCGATCGAAGGTCCCGGATCCCGGGCGGCCCGCGCAGGAGGACGGTTCGATCGACGGGGCGCTCCGCGCCCGCGTCCCTCGCCCCGTGCGCCTGCGCCGGGGCGTTCCTCGTCTCCAGGGCCGGTTGATCGCCCGCCGTCGTGCACCGGCCGGCGGTCCGCCCGACAGACGAGAGGAGGCCCATGCCCACGCAGGCGAAGGCCGCGGTGATCGACGAGATCACCGAGCGGTTCCAGTCGTCCAGCGCGGCGGTGCTCACCGAGTACCGCGGGCTGACCGTGGCCCAGCTGACCCAGCTGCGCCGTTCCCTCGGTGAGGGCAGCAGCTATGCCGTCGTCAAGAACACCCTGACGAAGCGGGCCGCGGAGCAGGTCGGGTTCGCCGACCTCGCGCCGCTGCTCAACGGCCCGACCGCGATCGCCTTCATCGAGGGCGACCCGGTGAACGCCGCCAAGGCCATCCGTGACTTCGCGCGCACCAACCCGCTGCTCGTCGTCAAGGGCGGCGTGGTCGAGGGCCGCACGGTCGGCGCCGCCGAGGTCACCGCCCTCGCCGACGTCGAGCCGCGCGAGGTCCTGCTGGCCAAGCTGGCCGGCGCGATGTTGGGCAACCTGTCCAAGGCCGCGGGTCTGTTCCAGGCCCCCCTGTCGCAGGTCGCCCGGCTGGCCGCCGCGCTGCAGGAGAAGAAGCCCGCCGAGGGCGCCGACTCCGCCGCGGACGACACCGCTGCTGCTGACACCACCACGGCCGCCGAGGCCACCGAAGAAACCGCCGCCGCGGACGCCGCGGCCAGCACCGACTGACCCCAGAAGGAGAGATCATGGCCAAGCTGTCCACCGCGGAGCTGCTCGACGCGTTCAAGGAGATGACGCTGCTCGAGCTGTCCGACTTCGTGAAGCAGTTCGAGGAGACCTTCGAGGTCACCGCCGCTGCCCCGGTCGCCGTCGCGGCCGCCGCCCCGGCCGGTGGTGGCGACGGCGGTGCCCCCGCCGCCGAGGAGCAGGACGAGTTCGACGTCATCCTCGAGAGCGCCGGCGACAAGAAGATCCAGGTCATCAAGGAGGTGCGCGGCCTGACCTCGCTCGGCCTCAAGGAGGCCAAGGACCTGGTCGACGGCGCGCCGAAGCCGGTCCTGGAGAAGGTCGCGAAGGACGCCGCCGAGAAGGCCAAGGCCGCTCTCGAGGGCGCCGGCGCCACCGTCACCGTCAAGTGACCCAGTACCCGGCGGTTCCGACGCCGGGTACGTCACGCGTCACGTGACCCCCACCCGGCGCTCGCCGGGTGATGCACCACCTCGCACGACCCGCAGGGGCCGTCCTCCACCCGGAGGGCGGCCCCTGCGCCGTCGGTGCGTCCCCCGGTCCGGGGGGCCACCGGTGCGGAGTGCACGGTCACCCCCGAGGGCGCGATCGTGCACGCGGACCCGACGGGCCCGGGAGAACATCGGGCTGGCCCTCCTCGCCACCGGCTGGACGGCCCGCCGCGGGCGCCGTCCGGCCCCGACGCGCGCGGCGTGGTTGCCCCACGGCCGCCCCGGGACTGGCATCATGGGCGGGCCGTCACAGACGGTCCGACCCGGCCCCGCCGGCCGGCTGCCCCTGCCGGGTGTGGTCCCCCTCGCGGGCGGACCCCCGACGTGGACAGCCCGCTCCAGCAGGGGTAGGGTTCTCTGTTGCGCTGCCCCCTGACTGCTTGCCCGCCGAGACGGGTCGCCTGGGGTGCCCGGGGGACCCGTTCTCCGGACGCCCGTCGACCGTCCGGGCAGGATGAATGCGGGCAGCCCCGCCATTACCGACGACGACCCAGGACGATCAAGCACCCACCGCCCGCACGTCGTGAGGTCCTTGGAAGGACGCATCTTGGCAGGCTCTCGCCCCACCAGCATCAACCCCGGCACCACCGAGTCAGGTTCCACCGGCAAGATCCAGCAGGCCCCCCAGGCCGGCCCCCGCACCGGCGAGGCCGACCAGCAGAAGATCCCGGGCGCGCCGCTGCGCGTCTCGTTCGCCAAGATCTCCGAGCCGCTCGAGGTGCCGGACCTCCTGGCCCTGCAGACCGCCTCGTTCGACTGGCTGATCGGCAGCCCGACGTGGCGGGCGACCCTCTCGCCCGAGGAGCAGGCCGACGCCGTCGGCGGCCTCGCCGAGATCCTCGAGGAGATCTCCCCGATCGAGGACTTCAGCGGCTCGATGTCGCTGTCCTTCTCCAACCCGCGCTTCGAGGACGTGAAGGCCTCCCTCGAGGAGTGCAAGGACAAGGACATGACCTACGCGGCGCCGCTGTTCGTCACCGCGGAGTTCATGAACAACACCACCGGCGAGATCAAGAGCCAGACGGTGTTCATGGGCGACTTCCCGATCATGACGAGCAAGGGCACCTTCGTCATCAACGGGACCGAGCGCGTCGTCGTCTCGCAGCTGGTCCGCAGCCCGGGCGTCTACTTCGACAAGACCCTGGACAAGACCTCCGACAAGGACGTCTTCAGCGCCAAGGTCATCCCCAGCCGTGGTGCGTGGCTGGAGTTCGACGTCGACAAGCGCGACACCGTCGGTGTCCGCATCGACCGCAAGCGCCGGCAGCCGGTCACCGTGCTGCTCAAGGCGCTCGGCTGGACCGAGGACCGCATCCGCGAGCACTTCCAGTGGTCGCCGACGGTGCTGGCCACCCTCGAGAAGGACCACATCGCCGGGCAGGACGAGGCGCTGCTGGACATCTACCGCAAGCTGCGGCCGGGCGAGCCGCCGACGCGGGAGAGCGCCCAGGCACTGCTGGAGAACCTGTTCTTCAACGGCAAGCGCTACGACCTGGCCAAGGTCGGCCGCTACAAGGTCAACAAGAAGCTCGGCGTCGACGTCCCCCAGGGCACGCTGACGCTGACCGAGGACGACATCGTCGCCACCATCGAGTACGTGGTGCGCCTGCACGCGGGCGAGCCCGACCACGGCGTCGACGACATCGACCACTTCGGCAACCGGCGGCTGCGCACCGTCGGCGAGCTGATCCAGAACCAGATCCGGGTCGGCCTCTCCCGCATGGAGCGCGTCGTCCGCGAGCGGATGACCACCCAGGACGTCGAGGCGATCACGCCGCAGACCCTGATCAACATCCGGCCGGTCGTCGCCTCCATCAAGGAGTTCTTCGGCACCAGCCAGCTGTCCCAGTTCATGGACCAGACCAACCCGCTCGCGGGCCTGACCCACAAGCGCCGCCTGTCGGCGCTGGGCCCGGGTGGTCTGTCCCGTGAGCGGGCCGGCATGGAGGTCCGCGACGTGCACCCGAGCCACTACGGCCGGATGTGCCCGATCGAGACGCCGGAAGGCCCGAACATCGGCCTGATCGGCTCGCTGTCGGCCTACGGCCGGGTCAACCCGTTCGGCTTCATCGAGACCCCGTACCGCCGGGTCGAGAACGGCGTCGTCACCGACCAGATCGACTACCTGACCGCCGATGAGGAGGACCGCTTCGTCGTCGCCCAGGCCAACTCGCCGCTGGACGCCCAGGGCCGCTTCGCCGAGGAGCGCGTCCTGGTCCGCACCCGGGGCAGCGAGGTCGACTACCTGTCGCCCGAGCAGGTCGACTACATGGACGTCTCGCCGCGGCAGATGACCTCGGTCGCGACGGCGATGATCCCGTTCCTCGAGCACGACGACGCCAACCGTGCGCTCATGGGCGCGAACATGCAGCGTCAGGCCGTCCCGCTGCTGCGCAGCGAGGCGCCGCTGGTCGGCACCGGCATGGAGCTGCGTGCCGCCGTCGACGCCGGCGACGTGGTCGTGGCCGAGAAGTCCGGTGTGGTCGAGGACTCCACCGCCGACTACGTCACCGTCATGGCCGACGACGGCACCCGGCAGACCTACCGGCTGCTGAAGTTCCGCCGCTCGAACCAGGGCACCTCGATCAACCAGACCCCCGTCGTGGACGAGGGCCAGCGGGTCGAGGCCGGCCAGGTCATCGCCGACGGGCCGTGCACCGACCAGGGTGAGATGGCGCTGGGCAAGAACCTGCTCGTCGCCTTCATGCCGTGGGAGGGCCACAACTACGAGGACGCGATCATCCTGTCGCAGCGCCTCGTGCAGGACGACGTCCTGTCCTCGATCCACATCGAGGAGTTCGAGGTCGACGCGCGGGACACCAAGCTCGGCGCCGAGGAGATCACCCGGGACATCCCGAACGTCTCCGAGGAGGTCCTCGCCGACCTGGACGAGCGCGGCATCATCCGCATCGGTGCCGAGGTCGTCCCCGGC
Organism: Geodermatophilus sp. SYSU D01176; assembly: GCF_054050015.1. Classification (NCBI taxonomy): domain Bacteria; kingdom Bacillati; phylum Actinomycetota; class Actinomycetes; order Geodermatophilales; family Geodermatophilaceae; genus Geodermatophilus; species Geodermatophilus sp. SYSU D01176. The sequence goes on from NZ_JBJGYN010000023.1 coordinate 63,788, forward strand.
GACATCCTCGTCGGCAAGGTCACGCCGAAGGGCGAGACCGAGCTGACCCCCGAGGAGCGGCTGCTGCGGGCGATCTTCGGTGAGAAGGCCCGCGAGGTCCGCGACACGTCGCTGAAGGTCAAGCACGGTGAGTCCGGCAAGGTCATCGGCGTCCGGGTGTTCTCCCGGGAGGACGGCGACGAGCTGCCCGCCGGCGTCAACGAGCTGATCCGGGTCTACGTCGCCCAGATGCGCAAGATCTCCGACGGCGACAAGCTCGCCGGACGCCACGGCAACAAGGGCGTCATCGCGAAGATCCTGCCGCAGGAGGACATGCCGTTCCTCGAGGACGGCACCCCGGTGGACATCGTGCTGAACCCGCTGGGCGTCCCCGGCCGGATGAACGTCGGCCAGGTGCTGGAGACCCACCTCGGGTGGGTGGCCAAGTCCGGCTGGCAGGTCGAGGGCACCCCGGAGTGGGCGGCCAACCTGCCCGACGCCGCGCGTGCCGCCGACCCGGGCACCCGCACGGCGACGCCGGTGTTCGACGGTGCCCGCGAGGAGGAGATCGTCGGCCTGCTCAGCTCGACGATCCCGAACCGCGACGGCAACCGGATGGTGCAGCCCACCGGCAAGGCGCGGCTGTTCGACGGCCGCTCCGGGGAGCCCTTCCCCGAGGCGATCTCGGTCGGCTACGTCTACATCCTGAAGCTGCTGCACCTGGTGGACGACAAGATCCACGCCCGGTCGACCGGCCCCTACTCGATGATCACGCAGCAGCCGCTGGGTGGTAAGGCGCAGTTCGGTGGGCAGCGCTTCGGTGAGATGGAGTGCTGGGCGATGCAGGCCTACGGCGCGGCCTACGCGCTGCAGGAGCTGCTCACCATCAAGTCCGACGACATCCTCGGCCGCGTCAAGGTGTACGAGGCGATCGTCAAGGGCGAGAACATCCCCGAGCCGGGCATCCCGGAGTCGTTCAAGGTGTTGCTCAAGGAGCTCCAGTCGCTCTGCCTGAACGTCGAGGTCCTCTCCGGCGACGGCCAGGCGATCGAGCTGCGGGACACCGACGACGAGGTCTTCCGGGCCGCGGAGGAGCTGGGCATCGACCTGTCCCGCCGCGAGCCGTCGTCCGTCGAGGACGTGTGATCGGCCGCCGGCCGGCCCCGAGCACCGGGGCCGGCCGGCGCCACCCAAGACCATCAGCAAGAAGTGCAGTAACGAGTCCCCGGGAAAGGGGTCCACTCAGTGCTCGACGTCAACTTCTTCGACGAGCTCCGCATCGGTCTGGCCAGTGGCGAGGACATCCGCCAGTGGTCGCACGGTGAGGTGAAGAAGCCCGAGACCATCAACTACCGCACCCTGCGTCCGGAGAAGGACGGTCTCTTCTGCGAGAAGATCTTCGGTCCCACGCGGGACTGGGAGTGCTACTGCGGCAAGTACAAGCGCGTCCGCTTCAAGGGCATCATCTGTGAGCGCTGCGGCGTCGAGGTGACCCGCGCCAAGGTGCGGCGTGAGCGGATGGGCCACATCGAGCTGGCCGCGCCGGTCACCCACATCTGGTTCTTCAAGGGCGTCCCCTCGCGCCTGGGCTACCTGCTCGACCTGGCGCCCAAGGACCTCGAAAAGATCATCTACTTCGCGGCCTACCTGATCACCTCGGTCGACGACGAGACGCGCCACCGCGACCTCCCGACCATCGAGGCCGAGATCAGCGCGGAGAAGCACAACCTCGAGAGCCGCCGCGACGCCGACGTGGAGGCCCGCCAGCAGAAGCTGGAGGCCGACCTCGCCGAGCTCGAGGCCGAGGGCGCCAAGTCCGACGTCCGCCGCAAGGTGCGCGAGGGCGGCGAGCGCGAGATGCGCCAGCTGCGCGACCGCGCCCAGCGGGAGATCGACCGCCTCGAGGAGGTGCTCGACACCTTCCGCAAGCTCGAGGTCAAGCAGCTCATCGCCGACGAGGGTCTCTACCGCGAGCTGCGGGACCGCTTCGGTGAGTACTTCGAGGGCGGCATGGGCGCCGCGGCGCTGCAGAAGCTGCTCGCCGACTTCGACCTCGACGCCGAGGCCGCCTCGCTGCGCGAGACCATCCGCAGCGGCAAGGGCCAGCGCAAGCTGCGGGCCCTCAAGCGGCTCAAGGTCGTCGCGGCGTTCCAGCAGACGCGCAACTCGCCCATGGGCATGGTGCTCGACTGCGTGCCGGTCATCCCGCCGGACCTGCGCCCGATGGTGCAGCTCGACGGTGGCCGCTTCGCCACCAGCGACATGAACGACCTGTACCGCCGCGTCATCAACCGGAACAACCGGCTCAAGCGGCTGCTCGACCTCGGCGCCCCCGAGATCATCGTGAACAACGAGAAGCGGATGCTGCAGGAGTCCGTGGACGCGCTGTTCGACAACGGCCGTCGCGGCCGGCCGGTCACCGGCCCGGGCAACCGGCCCCTGAAGTCCCTGAGCGACCTGCTCAAGGGCAAGCAGGGCCGGTTCCGCCAGAACCTGCTCGGCAAGCGCGTCGACTACTCCGGCCGGTCGGTCATCGTCGTCGGCCCGCAGCTGAAGCTGCACCAGTGCGGCCTGCCCAAGCAGATGGCCTTGGAGCTGTTCAAGCCCTTCGTCATGAAGCGGCTGGTCGACCTCAACCACGCGCAGAACATCAAGTCCGCCAAGCGAATGGTGGAGCGCGCGCGGCCGGTCGTCTGGGACGTGCTCGAGGAGGTCATCACCGAGCACCCGGTCCTGCTGAACCGTGCGCCGACGCTGCACCGCCTGGGCATCCAGGCCTTCGAGCCGCAGCTGGTCGAGGGCAAGGCCATCCAGATCCACCCGCTGGTCTGCACCGCGTTCAACGCCGACTTCGACGGTGACCAGATGGCGGTGCACCTGCCGCTGTCGGCCGAGGCGCAGGCCGAGGCCCGGATCCTGATGCTGAGCTCGAACAACATCCTGAGCCCGGCCGACGGTCGTCCGATCACCGCGCCGACGCAGGACATGGTGCTCGGCCTGTACCACCTGACGACCCTGGTGCCCAGCCGGCACGAGGCCGACGGCGGCCAGCCGGCGGCCTACGGCTCGACCGCCGAGGCGATCATGGCGTTCGACAAGGGCGCGCTGGGCCTGCAGGAGCGGGCGCTGATCCGCCTCGACGAGGTCTTCGGCGTCGACAACGGCAAGGTCAACGAGCCGTGGGAGCAGCCTGCGGACTGGACGCCGGGTCAGCCGGCGCTGGTGCGGACCAGCCTCGGCCGGGTGCTGTTCAACGAGGCCCTGCCCGAGGACTACCGCTTCGTCAACTACCAGGTGCCGAAGAAGGAGCTCGGGGCGATCGTCAACGACCTCGCCGAGCGCTACCCCAAGGTGCAGGTCGCGGCGACGCTGGACGCCCTCAAGTCGGCCGGCTTCCGCTGGGCCACCCGTTCGGGCGTCACGATCGCCATCGACGACGTCGTGACCCCGCCGGCCAAGCAGGAGATCCTCGACCGGCACGAGGCCGAGGCCCGGCAGATCGAGCGCCAGTACGAGCGCGGCGTCATCACCGACGCCGAGCGTCGCGGCGAGCTGATCGAGATCTGGACCCGCGCGCGGGCCGAGGTCAGCCAGGCGATGGTGGACAACTTCCCGACCACCAACCCGGTCTGGGTCATGGTGAACTCGGGCGCCCGGGGCAACATGATGCAGATCAGCCAGATCGCCGGTATGCGCGGTCTGGTGGCGAACCCGAAGGGCGAGATCATCCCGCGGCCCATCAAGGCCAACTTCCGGGAGGGTCTGTCCGTGCTGGAGTACTTCATCTCCACGCACGGTGCCCGCAAGGGTCTGGCCGACACGGCGCTGCGCACCGCGGACTCCGGGTACCTCACCCGCCGGCTGGTCGACGTCTCCCAGGACGTCATCATCCGCGAGGAGGACTGCGGCACCGACCGCGGCGTGATCATGCCGATCGCCACCTCGGTGGACGGCGTGCTCACCCGGGACCCGCACGCGGAGACCAGCGTCTACGCCCGTGCCCTGGCCGCCGACGTGACGGCCGAGGACGGCACGCTGATCGCCCAGGCCGGCTCCGACCTCGGCGACGTGCTGATCAGCCAGCTGGTCGACGCCGGTGTCTCGGAGGTGAAGGTCCGCTGCGTCCTGACCTGCGAGTCGCTGCTCGGCACCTGCGCCACCTGCTATGGCCGCTCGCTCGCGACCGGCAAGCTGGTGGACGTCGGCGAGGCGGTCGGCATCATCGCCGCCCAGTCGATCGGTGAGCCCGGCACCCAGCTGACGATGCGCACCTTCCACACCGGTGGTGTCGCGGGTGAGGACATCACCCACGGTCTGCCGCGTGTGGTGGAGCTCTTCGAGGCGCGCGTCCCCAAGGGCAAGGCGCCGATCGCCGAGCTGGCCGGCACCGTCCGCATCGAGGACGGCGAGCAGTTCCGCAAGCTCACCATCACCCCGGACGACGGCTCCGACGAGGTCGTCTACGACAAGCTGTCGCGCCGGTCGCGGCTGCGGGTCGACGACGGCGCGCACGTCGAGGTCGGCGAGCAGCTCACCGAGGGTGCGGTGGACCCGCACGAGGTGCTGCGGATCATGGGCCCGCGCGAGGTGCAGCTGCACCTGGTGCGCGAGGTCCAGGAGGTCTACCGCAGCCAGGGCGTGTCGATCCACGACAAGCACATCGAGGTGATCATCCGCCAGATGCTCAAGCGTGTGACCATCATCGACTCGGGCGCCACGGAGTTCCTCCCCGGTGCGCTGGTCGAGCGGACGCTGTTCGAGACCGAGAACCGTCGGGTCGTCGCCGAGGGCAACGAGCCCGCCTCGGCCCGCCCGGTGCTCATGGGCATCACCAAGGCCTCGCTCGCGACCGAGTCGTGGCTGTCGGCCGCCTCCTTCCAGGAGACGACCAAGGTGCTCACCGACGCGGCGATCCAGGGCAAGAGCGACAGCCTGCTCGGCCTCAAGGAGAACGTGATCATCGGGAAGCTGATCCCGGCCGGTACGGGCATCAGCCGCTACCGGAACATCACGGTCGAGCCGACCGAGGAGGCCCGCGCCGCCGTCTACACGATGGCCGGGTACGACGACGGGCAGTACTACAGCCCGGACGTCTTCGGTCAGGGCAGCGGCGAGGCCGTCCGCCTGGAGGAGTACGACTGGCGGGGCTGAGCCCCGGTAGGCAGTGACGAGAGGGCCCCGTCGACCACCAGGTCGGCGGGGCCCTTCCGTGTCCTGCAACGGCTCTGCGGCCTCAGCCCACCAGGCGCTTCATCGTCTCGACCGTCCGCAGCCGGGCCTCCCGGCCCTCGTCGAGGGGCTGCAGCATCAGCGTGGTCACGCCCGCCTCGCGGAAGGCGGCGACCCGCTCGGCGACGTGCGACTCCGGCCCCACGAGCGAGACCGCGCGCACCAGCTCCTCGGGGACGACGGCGGCCGCCTCGTCCTTCTTCCCGTCGAGGTAGAGGTCCTGGATGGTCCGGGCCTCGTCCTCGTAGCCGTAGCGCCGGGCCAGGTCGTTGTAGAAGTTCCTGCCGCGGGCGCCCATGCCGCCGATGTAGAGCGCGAGCTGGGGCCGCACCAGGTCGAGCATCGGCTCCACGTCGTCCCCGATGGCGACCGGCACGCCGACGACGATCTGCAGCTCGCCCAGGGCGGGGTCGCGCTTGGCCCTGCCGGCGGCCAGCGCGTCGCCCCACACCGTGCTCGCGCGCTCCGGCATGAAGAAGATCGGCTCCCAGGCCTCGGCGATCTCCGCGGCGAGTTCGACGTTCTTGGGGCCGAGGGCGGCCAGCATGACCGGGATCCGGTCGCGCACCGGCGTGTTGATCAGCTTCAGCGGCTTGCCCAGGCCGGTGCCCTGCTCGGCCGGCAGCGGCACGGTGTACTTGGGGCCCTCGTGGACCAGCCGCTCGCGGCGCCACACCTGCCGGCAGATCTCCACGACCTCGCGGGTGCGCTGCAGCGGGGCGTCGTAGGGGACGCCGTGCCAGCCCTCGATCACCTGGGGGCCGGAGGCGCCGAGCCCGAGGGTGAAGCGGCCGTCGGACACGTAGTCCAGCCCCGCCGCGGTCATGGCGGTCAGCGCCGGGGTGCGGCTGTAGATGGGGAAGATGCCGCTCATCAGCTCGACCCGCTCGGTCACCGCGGCCAGGTAGCCCAGCTGGCTGACGGCGTCGAAGGTGTAGACCTCGGCGACCGTCGCGAGGTCCAGCCCCGCCGACTCGAGGTCGCGGATCTCCGCGGCGGTCTCGCGGAACCCCCCGCTGTAGCTGGCCTGGATGCCGATGCGCACGTCCACTCCTCAGGTCGGCGGCGCCACCGTCGGCGCCGTCGCCGACCGTAGCGGGGAGCGGACACGGCTCCCGCCGGCCCTCAGAGCGGACGGACGACGCCCACGACCTCGGTCACCACGCGGACGCCGTCGACGTCCCGGGGCACCCGCTCGGCGGCGCGCGCGTCGGCCAGGTCGACCTTGACGACGTAGCCGCTGTCCCGGCGGGCCAGTCCGACACCGACGACGCCCGGGTCGGCCGCGAGCCTGTCGCCGAGGGCGATCTTGGCGGCTCGGGCGGACGCGCGGTCGGTCATGCGCCCATGGTGCCCCTGATCAGGCCCTCGCGACAGTAGGAGGACCCCCTGCCACCCACCCCCTCGCAGGCCGCTCGGGGCGGGACCCTGCAGGGGGCCACCGTCCTCCTCACCGCCCGCAGGCTCGGGGCGGTGCCCTGGACGGGGCCGGCAGCTCAGGAAGCGACCCACCGGAGGTCCAGGACCGACAGCACGGTCGCCAGCGGGTTGGCGAAGGTGACCCCGCCGCCGACCCGCCCGCCGGTCTCGCTGCCCGCGAAGAGCAGGCCCAGCGGCGCGCGGTCGGCGCTGCGCCAGATCACCGAACCGCTGTCACCACCGGCGCTGAAGCCGCCCGCGACGCCGTCGATCTCGATCTGGTCGTCGAAGGTGTGGAGCACCTGGTCGTACTGCACGGTCACGCCGTCGACCTCCACGGCGCTGACCCGCCCGACCGTGTGCCCGGTGGTGCGCCCGACCTTCTCGACCCGGTCATCGGGCTCGACCTCGTCCACCTGCAGCGGCTCGACCCCCAGCGGCCCCCCGGGCAGGCGCCCCGGCTCCAGCGGGACCTCGGCGTCCACGGCCGCCACTGCGGCGTCGACCAGGTTCCCCGCACCGTCGCCGGTGAACGGCTGGAATGCCGACAGCGTCGCGACGCGGTGCGTCGCGGGCTCCCCGCCGTCGGCCGGGCCTGGTTGCAGTACCGGGTCCCCCACCGAGGCGGCGCCGCTCGCGGCCAGGACGTGGCTGTTGGACAGGATGGCCAGCCGCCCGCCGACCCGGACGAAGCCACCGAGCGTCCCCGCCGACACCGTCGGGTGGGCCACCGACAGCCCGGGGTGCAGCGGACGGGCCGGCTGCTGCAGGTCCCCGGGGGTGGGGGAGGACAGGGCGCGGACGGCGCCGATGACCCGCACGTCGACCTCGTCGAGGACGGCGTCGTCGAGGCCGGACAGCAGGACGTCGGCGTCCTCCTTGGCCGCCAGGCGGATGGCCAGGTGTGCCCGCCCCGGGCCGACGGGCGCCAGGCCCAGGGCCGGGCGCGTCCACCGCGGGCCACCCGCGGCGCTGGCCGACACCGGCTCGGCAGAGCCGGCCAGCCGGGCCGACAGATGGGCCTTGAGCTCACGGGCGAGGTCGACGTGCACGGATCCTCCGGTGGCGGTGGGTGGGCGTCCTGGCACCGACGGTAGGGGGAGGGTCCGACAACCGCGCGGCTCCGGGAGGCGCCCCGGGTGTCGGAGCGGCTCGCACCCGATGCCCGCCGGGAGCGGCTACAGTCGCGCCACCCCGGCCCGCACCGGGTCCGTCCGACCGGGAACAGCAGCCTCCCGGACCTCGTTGACCCGCTGCGTACCCCCGGTCGACAGGGCTCGACCGCCCCGCCGAGCTGTGGCGGACCCGGCTTTGACCGGTCTCCGGCACGCGGGTATCGTGGTCAGCCGTGCCCAGGGTGCCCTGGGCCTGCTCCCGTTCGCGGTGCGCCTGCCGACAGGTGGTGGCGCCGAGTCGCGGGGGGCGACCGATCCGGTTCGACTCGCCGGCCGGTCCCGGGGAAGGCGACACGCCCGACCGCGGGGACCGGTGGTGGTCCACGGCCGGAGGCGGGTACGGCCCCGGCAGGACCGGCACCCGGCACAGCAGAGCACCGTCCACAGCACGACCCAGCGCAGGTAGGAGATCCAGGCCACCCATGCCCACGATCAACCAGCTGGTCCGCAAGGGCCGCGAGGACAAGGTCGAGAAGACCAAGACCCCGGCGCTGAAGGGCTCCCCTCAGCGTCGTGGCGTGTGCACCCGCGTGTACACGACGACGCCGAAGAAGCCGAACTCGGCGCTGCGCAAGGTCGCTCGCGTCCGCCTCACCAGTGGCATCGAGGTGACCGCCTACATCCCGGGCGTCGGCCACAACCTGCAGGAGCACTCGATGGTGCTCGTGCGCGGCGGCCGCGTGAAGGACCTCCCCGGCGTGCGCTACAAGATCATTCGCGGCTCGCTCGACACCCAGGGTGTCCGCAACCGCAAGCAGGCTCGCAGCCGGTACGGCGCGAAGAAGGAGAAGAGCTGACATGCCGCGCAAGGGCCCCGCACCGCGCCGCCCGCTGGTCGCCGACCCGGTGTACCAGTCGCCGCTGGTGACCCAGCTGGTCAACAAGGTGCTCGTCGACGGCAAGCGCTCGGTCGCCGAGGCGATCGTCTACGGCGCCCTCGAGGGCTGCCGCGCCAAGACCGACACCGACCCGGTCGTCACGCTCAAGCGCGCGCTGGACAACGTCAAGCCGGCCCTCGAGGTCCGCAGCCGCCGCGTCGGTGGTGCGACCTACCAGGTCCCGGTCGAGGTCCGCGCCTCCCGCAGCACCACGCTCGGTCTGCGCTGGCTGATCCAGTACAGCCGCGCCCGTCGCGAGAAGACGATGACCGAGCGCCTGATGAACGAGCTGCTCGACGCGAGCAACGGCCTGGGCGCCGCGGTGAAGCGCCGCGAGGACACCCACAAGATGGCCGAGTCCAACAAGGCCTTCGCGCACTACCGCTGGTAAGTGCCACCCCGGCTGGCTCCGCCAACCCCCGCGGCCGGCGGGTGTTCCGGGCCACCACCCGGACACCCGCACGCGGACCCGAACCAAAGAGGAGAGACGGATGGCCACCAACGCGGCCCAGCTCGCCAAGACCCGCAACATCGGGATCATGGCGCACATCGACGCCGGCAAGACCACGACGACCGAGCGCATCCTCTTCTACACCGGTATCAACTACAAGATCGGTGAGGTCCACGACGGCGCGGCCACGATGGACTGGATGGAGCAGGAGCAGGAGCGCGGCATCACCATCACGTCCGCCGCGACGAAGTGCTCCTGGAACGGCTACGACATCAACATCATCGACACCCCCGGGCACGTCGACTTCACCGTCGAGGTGGAGCGGTCGCTGCGGGTGCTCGACGGTGCCGTCGCCGTCTACGACGGGGTCGCCGGCGTGGAGCCGCAGACCGAGCAGGTGTGGCGGCAGGCGGAGAAGTACGGCGTCCCGCGCATGTGCTTCGTCAACAAGCTCGACCGGACCGGCGCGAACTTCTTCCGCTGCGTCGACATGATGGTCGAGCGGCTGGGCGCCAATCCGCTGGTGCTGCAGCTGCCGATCGGTGCCGAGGCCGACTTCATCGGCGTCGTCGACCTGGTGCAGATGCGCGCGCTGACCTGGCGCGGCGAGACCGCGATGGGTGAGGACTACTCGGTCGAGGAGATCCCGGCCGAGCTCGCCGACCAGGCCGCCGAGTACCGCGAGAAGCTGCTCGAGGCCGTCGCCGAGACCGACGACGCCATCATGGAGTCCTACCTCGGCGGCGAGGAGATCTCCGTCGAGACGCTGAAGGCCGCGATCCGCAAGGCGACCATCTCCGCGCAGGTCAACCCCGTGCTCACCGGCACCGCCTTCAAGAACAAGGGCGTCCAGCCGCTGCTCGACGCGGTCGTCGACTACCTGCCCAGCCCGCTGGACATCGAGGCGATCGTCGGCACCGCCCTCGACGGCGAGACCGAGGTGCTGCGGCACGCCGACGAGGACGAGCCGTTCTCGGCGCTGGCCTTCAAGATCCAGACGGACCAGCACCTGGGCAAGCTGACCTACATCCGGGTCTACTCGGGCCGGCTGTCCTCCGGGTCCCCGGTGCTCAACAGCACCAAGGACCGCAAGGAGCGGATCGGCAAGATCTACCAGATGCACGCCAACAAGCGCGAGGAGCGCGAGGGCGTGGGCGCCGGCCAGATCGTCGCCGTCGTCGGCCTGAAGCAGACCACCACGGGCGACACGCTCTGCGACCCGCAGAACCCGGTCATCCTGGAGTCGATGACCTTCCCGGCGCCGGTCATCTCGGTGGCGATCGAGCCGAAGACCAAGAGCGACCAGGAGAAGCTCGGCACCGCCATCCAGAAGCTCGCCGAGGAGGACCCGACCTTCCAGGTCCGGCTCGACGAGGAGACCGGCCAGACGGTCATCTCCGGCATGGGCGAGCTGCACCTGGAGATCCTCGTCGACCGCATGCGGCGCGAGTTCAAGGTCGAGGCCAACGTCGGCAAGCCGCAGGTGGCCTACCGCGAGACCATCCGCAAGGCCGTCGAGAAGTACGACTACACCCACAAGAAGCAGACGGGTGGGTCCGGCCAGTTCGCGAAGGTCCAGGTCACCCTGGCGCCGCTGGAGGTCAGCGGCGACTCGGCGACCTACGAGTTCGAGAACGCCGTGACCGGTGGTCGCATCCCGCGGGAGTACATCCCGTCGGTCGACCAGGGCATCCAGGACGCCATGCAGTACGGCATCCTCGCCGGCTACCCGGTGGTGGGCGTCAAGGCCACCCTGGTGGACGGCCAGTACCACGAGGTCGACTCCTCCGAGATGGCCTTCAAGATCGCCGGCTCGATGGTCTTCAAGGAGGCCGCCCGCAAGGCCAGCCCGGCCCTGCTCGAGCCGATGATGGCCGTCGAGGTCGTCACGCCCGAGGACTACATGGGTGACGTCATCGGCGACCTGAACTCCCGGCGCGGGATGATCCAGGCGATGGAGGAGCGCTCCGGCGCCCGCGTCGTCCGGGCCCTGGTCCCGCTCTCGGAGATGTTCGGCTACGTGGGCGACCTGCGCAGCCGCACCCAGGGGCGGGCGAGCTACACCATGGTGTTCGACTCGTACGCCGAGGTCCCGCAGAACGTCGCCAAGGAGATCATCGCGAAGGCGACGGGAGAGTGAGCACCGCAGGGCCGTCCACGGCCCGAGGCGCGGAGCGATCCCGGAGCCGAGCCGTGGACATCGCCAAGGCGACCGGCGAGTGACCCGCCGGGCGGGGTACGTCCCCGCCCGGCCCCCCAGCAAGCCCACCCCAGAGTTCGCGCACGACTGCGACACCACGAGGAGAGGAACCCAGTGGCCAAGGCCAAGTTCGAGCGGACCAAGCCGCACGTCAACATCGGCACCATCGGGCACATCGACCACGGCAAGACCACGCTGACCGCGGCGATCACCAAGGTGCTGCACGACAAGTACCCGGACCTCAACGAGGCGTCGGCCTTCGACCAGATCGACAAGGCGCCCGAGGAGAAGGCCCGCGGGATCACGATCTCGATCGCCCACGTCGAGTACCAGACGGAGAACCGTCACTACGCGCACGTCGACTGCCCCGGGCACGCCGACTACATCAAGAACATGATCACCGGTGCGGCGCAGATGGACGGCGCCATCCTGGTGGTCGCCGCGACCGACGGCCCGATGCCGCAGACCAAGGAGCACGTCCTCCTGGCCCGCCAGGTCGGCGTCCCCTACATCGTCGTGGCGCTCAACAAGGCCGACATGGTCGACGACGAGGAGATCCTCGAGCTCGTCGAGCTGGAGGTCCGCGAGCTGCTCTCCGAGTACGAGTTCCCGGGTGACGACGTCCCCGTGGTCCGCGTCTCGGCGCTGAAGGCGCTCGAGGGCGACGCCGAGTGGGGCGACAAGCTCATGGAGCTCATGAACGCCGTCGACACCGCCATCCCCGAGCCGCAGCGCGAGATCGACAAGCCGTTCCTCATGCCCGTCGAGGACGTCTTCACCATTACCGGCCGCGGCACCGTCGTGACCGGTCGCGTGGAGCGCGGCATCGTCAAGGTGTCCGAGGAGATCGAGATCGTCGGCATCCGCCCGAACTCGACCAAGACCACGGTCACCGGCGTCGAGATGTTCCGCAAGCTGCTCGACCAGGGCCAGGCCGGTGACAACGTCGGTCTGCTGCTCCGCGGCATCAAGCGCGAGGACGTCGAGCGCGGTCAGGTCGTCGTGAAGCCGGGTTCGATCACCCCCCACACGAACTTCGAGGGCTCGGTCTACATCCTCTCGAAGGACGAGGGTGGTCGTCACACGCCCTTCTTCAACAACTACCGTCCGCAGTTCTACTTCCGGACCACGGACGTCACGGGCGTCGTGACCCTGCCGGCCGGCACCGAGATGGTCATGCCGGGCGACAACACCGAGATGACGGTCGAGCTGATCCAGCCGATCGCCATGGAGGAGGGCCTGCGGTTCGCCATCCGTGAGGGTGGCCGCACCGTCGGCGCCGGTCGCGTCACCAAGATCATCAAGTAAGACCCGCGACGGGGGGGGGGGGCCCCCCTCGGCGCCCCCCCGCCCCCCGGGGGCCTCCCTGTGTGCTACCCCCCCCCGCGCCCTCGGGGCACAACCGCAGAGGGCTTCGAACCCCCCGCCGCTC